>JAGOKK010000022.1 GCA_017994635.1 Candidatus Cloacimonadota bacterium
TGGCTACACCCGGCATGGGGAAGAACTCCATCAACAATCAGATCGAACTGATCAAGAGCAAACCTACGCTGAGCCTGGCTTGGGAGATCATGAAGAAATATCCTGATTGGGATATGTTCCCCATTGCTGCCGAGCAGAATCCCGCTGGTGCTTTAGACAAGGTAAAGGTAGAATCAAAAAGAGAAACTGATCTCCTTACGATTTCTCTGGAATCAACCAGCCCTGCCGAAGCCGCCGCCGGAGTGAATGCCATAGCTGAAGCCATACAACAGCAGAATACCCAGTTTGCCAGATTGGAATATACCACGGTGCGTGAGTTCCTGGAAACGCAATTGGATGCTATCAGCAGGCGTTTGCAGGCCTCGGAGAATGACCTGCGCGAGTTTAAAAACCTGAATAAGTTAACAGAACTAACCACCGAGACTCAGAAACTGATCGAGCAATCTTCAGATCTGGAAGCCTTGCTGGAAGAAGCCCTTACCGATCAATCATTGAAGGCCAAATCCCTGGATATGCTCTCTCGCCAACTGCGCGAGCAGGATTCTCTACTGGTAAATGTTGACAATGTGATCAAGGCCCCTTACATTGCCGAACTGCAAAAACAGATCGTGGATACTCAGGCCCTGATAACCAAGCTGGTTACGAAGAATGAATATCCTCTGGACCACCCACAGATTTTGCTGCTTAACCGGGAGATGGAAAACACCAAGGCGACGCTGGACCGCGAGATTCGCCGTTTGGTCTCAGCCTCTGTGGTAAACGATCCCCTGGCACGACGCAGTGACCTTTTAGGCAGGGTTATTCAAGCCAATATCGATCTTGAGCTTGCCCGAACCAGAGTGAACGGATTGGAACAGACTAAGGATATGTATGACCAGCGCATCATCTCTCTGCCCAATACCGAGCTCGAACTGGCCAGGCTATCCCGCAATATGCTGATGGATAGCAAGATCCACGGCATCATGATGGAAAAGTATGAGGATGCTAAGATAGCTGAACAGGCCAAGGTCGGCAATATCCGCATCATAGATTTTGCAGATATGCCCTCAATACCCATCAAACCAAGAGTATCCATGAATATTCTGGTTGGTTTGATTCTGGGTGTGGGTTTGGGGATCGGTGCAGCCTTCCTGGTGCACTCTCTGGATACCAAACTGCGCACTTTGGAAGATATGGAAAGCTATGTGCAGCTACCGATCATGGGTACCATCCCTCTCATCCGCGAGGCTGAAGGAAAGCTGGCTGAGTTCAATTCCATGATCGAACGGGCGGAGGGTGAAAACAGGGAGCAGCTTACTCGTTCCATGCACTTTGTGTTGCAGCAGTTGGTCTCGCATTATGCCCCCAAATCTCCCATCGCGGAGGCGTATCGTACTCTCAGAACGAATATTCTAGCTCGCAAGGCTGAGGGCAGTACAACGCTCTTGATCACTTCTTCCGGCCCCAAGGAAGGTAAATCCACTACCATCTCCAACCTCGCCATTACCTTGGCGCAGATGAATGCCAAAGTCGTTTTGATCGACATGGATATGAGACGTCCGACCGTCCATTCCAAGTTTGCACTCGATAAAGAGAACGGCTCTTCAGACTATCTGATCGATCCGGACGTTACGATCGACCAGGTGGTGAAAGATTCCGGCATACCCAATCTCAGCATTATCACCAGCGGTTTTGTACCTCCGAATCCTTCAGAATTGATCGCCTCTCCCAGGCTGGATGCCATGATCTATGAGCTACGCAAGAAGTACGATTATATCTTGTTTGATACTCCTCCCGTGATCGCGGTTACCGACGCCTTGATTCTAACCAAGAAAGTCGATATGACCTTCATCGTGGTTCGCTGCGGATACACAGAAAAGAACATCATCAAGCGCACCAAGGAATTGATGGAAAACGTGGATGCCAGAATCGACGGTATCATCGTGAACAGCATCTATGTACAAAAGTACTATAGCAAGCAGAACTACTACTATTACTACTACTATTACTACTATTACTATGGCGATGAGGTGCCCAAAAAGCAGAGAAGGAATGTTAACCGCTTCTTACGCAAAAATAAATCTGTTTCTTGAGGTGCTCGGGCACCTGGATAAAGGCTATCATCAGGTCAATACTGTGCTAAGCAGTATTGACCTTTTTGATGATGTGAAATATGTTTTGACAAAAACAGGCCCACTGAAATTGTGGTCAAACTTGCCCGAGCTAAATGGAGCAGACAATCTCATATGCCGCGTCGGCACCCACTTGAAAGCAAGATATCAGGTTCCCTTCGGGGCTGATGTAAGGCTGGATAAGAGGATTCCGGTAGCTGCAGGACTAGGGGGTGGAAGTTCCAATGCCGCTTCCGCGATCAATGCTCTGGATCAGCTCTGGCATTTACATCTCTCTCAGGCAGAGAAACATGAGACTGCAGCCATGTTTGGCAGCGACATCAATTTCTTTCTCGTGGGAGGTACCGCCCTTGGCGAAGACAGGGGCCAAAGGATCAGTGCCATGAGCGATATACTGATAGACAACATATTGCTCGTGAATCCCGGCATCGCGATAGCTGCCGGTAAAGCTTATGGCGCTACGGAGCTCCCGGCTCCTGGCGAGACAAAGCTATTTGATCCGCAAAATCCGATCGCTACGTTGTTTAACAGACTGGAAGCTGCGGTACGCAGGCTGTATCCGGAAGTGGACAGCTTGATCAATGGGATTGCTGCTTTTGGTGCCAGACACAGCATGTTAAGCGGTAGTGGATCCACTTGTTTTGGAATATTTGATGATGAAGTTGACTTGGCCAGGTGCCGCAGTCACTACGAGAGTATGGGATATTTTACCCATGTAACCCGAACGATATCCAGGAGTGAGTACACAGCATGTTTTCGAAGCTAAAGCTTATCACAGGAAACGCCAATCGTCCTCTGGCCGAAGAGGTTGCCCGTCACGCGGGAATCCCGCTGGGCGATATTGATCTGTTCAAGTTTTCGAACGATGAATCGTTTGTGAAGATCAACGATAACGTTCGCGGGGCGGATGTCTTTGTGATTCAGCCCACTAGTTATCCGGTGAATGACAACCTCATGGATCTCCTCATCATCATCGACGCCTTGAAGCGTGCATCAGCTCAACGTATAAACTGCGTTATCCCCTATTACGCTTATGCCCGTAGCGACAAAAAGGATCAACCCCGTGTGCCGATCACAGCCAAGCTGGTAGCCGATCTGATCACTGTTGCGGGGGCGGATCGCGTGATTACTGTGGATCTTCATGCCGATCAGATTCAAGGTTTCTTCAATATTCCCGTGGATCATCTTTATGCCATTCCTTCCTTTGCCCGCTATTTTAAGAGCATCATGCAGATGGAAGATATAGTGGTGGTTTCTCCTGATTCCGGCGGAGCAAACCGCGCCCGAGCCCTGGCAAAAAGGCTGAATTGCTCTCTGGCCATTGGCGATAAAAGACGTAGCGGCAATAACGACCAAACCGAACTGCTGAACATCATCGGCGATGTAGCTGGCAAGACCGCTATCCTCTTTGATGACATCATCGACACTGGTGGCAGCCTGATCAAGGTGGCACGAGCATTGCAGGAACAGGGGGCCAAAAAGATCCTTGCCGCCTGCACTCACGGCGTACTTTCTGGAAATGCGGTGAATGCTTTGGAAGCATCGCCGATCGAAAAGCTATTCATCACCAATACGATTCAACTGAACGAAGATAAACGCAACTGCAAGAAGATCGTTCAACTCTCGATCGCTGAGATGCTGGCAATTGCCATCAAGAAGATCCACATCGAGGAATCCATTAGTATTTTGTTTAGATAGTAAATAAATGGAGGAATAAATGATATTTACTCTGAATGCTGACCCCCGAAATACCGTAAAGAAGAGCGATCTAACCACGCTCCGCGCCTCCGGTATGATCCCTGCCATCGTGTATGGCGCGGGAATGGAAGCCACAAAGCTTTCCATAAATAACGCCGAGTTTCTGAAGTGCTACAAGAAAAGCTTCACTGAACTCGCTTTTTACGAACTGGATATGGCCGGCAAGAAGTACCACACTGTGCTAAAAGAAAAGCAAGTACATCCTGTGACCAGAAACTTCTTGCACCTGGATTTCATGGTGGTGGATAAAGACAGCACCATCGAAGTGGATATTCCGCTGCATATAGTTGGCGAAGCTGCCGGTATCAAGGAAGGCGGTTTCATGGATGTGATCCAGCGCACAGTGAAAGTGGTCTGCAAGGCCAGTGATGTGCCTGAAGGCCTGGAACTGAACGTTTCTGACATGAAAGTTGGCGACAGCAAACATATTCGCGATCTGAAAACGGGAAGCTGGTCCTACAGGGATGCCGATGACGTCACTCTTGTGGTTATCCATGCCAAGGCCAGTGCCGAAGTAGCTCCTGCTGCCGAACCCGAAGCCGAAGCCAAAGCCAAGCAAGAAGACTAATCCACTCGATGAATCTGGTATTGGCATTGGGTAATCCCACCGGTAAGTACAGATATACACGCCATAACATTGGCTTTATCTGTGTGGACAGGTGGGCGGAAGAACACGGTCTCAGCTTCAGTTCAGGTGATCTCTATGATCACTTGATCTACAAGCACTCTGTGGTCATCAAGCCCAATACCTATATGAATCTATCCGGCAAAGCCTTGAAAGCGGCCCTATTGAAGTGGAAGATCGAAGAAAGCCTGGTCGTGCATGATGACATCGAACTGGAAGCCACAATGCTAAGAATCCGCAACGGTGGCGGCGATGGTGGTCACAACGGCTTGAAATCTCTGTTTGAAGTGCTTCCGCCTTCAGAACTCAGACGCATTCGCATCGGCATCGGACGCTCAGCTAGTTTGCCCGCTGATGTGTATGTTCTGAACGATTTCGAACCAGGTGAACTGGATAAATACGAGGAAAGCCTAAAACTGGTATCCCGTTTTCTGGATACCTATAGCAAGTATGATTTTAACCAGGTGTTAAATGACTACAGTAAATGGAAGAAATCCTATTCCGGTGGAAAAGCTGCCGGAATCACAAGTCCAAAGGAGGAAAAGGATGATCAAGGATTACGAACTGATGGTGATCTACAGCCCGAAACTCAATGCAGATGAAGCCAATGCCGCCAATGAGGCCGTGTTGAACCAGCTGCGTGACAGCGGTGCGGAAATCATCAAGACCGATCCCTGGGGAAAGCGTATGCTCGCCTATCCCATAGAGAAGGTACAGGAAGCTTACTACTATGTGAACTATTTCAGGATGGACAGCCTCGCTGTGAAAGCCTTGAGACAGCAGTTCAATATCAACGAAGCTATTATCCGTCACATGTTCGTCGCTCGCGGCGAATAAGGAGGAGAATATCATGGCAGATCTAAAGTTGCCCAATATCAACAAGTTCATGGCTAGCGGTAGAATAGCCAACGATCTGGAACTGAAGTACACTCCCAAAGGAACTCCTGTAATGAGGTTTACTCTGGCTGTGGACCGCAGATACAAGGACGAAAGTGACCAATGGCAGACAGCCACCAGCTGGATTGATTGCGTCGCCTGGAGCAAGTTTGCTGAGAATCTGGCAAACAATGCTCACAAAGGCAGCCCCATCATCGTTGAGGGTAGAATCGATACTCGCAACTGGACTGATCAAAACAATGTAAACCGCAAATCTACGGAAGTCGTATTGGAAAATTTCCACATCCTGGAATGGAAGCCCCGCGATGGTCAGAGCACCGGTAGCGAGGATGTTCCGCTTCCTGAAGAAAACATGGCTCCGCAGAAAACCACAGCCGATGATTTACCATTCTAGGAGAAAACATGAATTTCAGCGATAGAAAGAAAAAGTTCACACGCAAGAAATACTGCAAGTTCTGCGCCAATAAAGATCTTGTGATCGATTACAAAAACGTGGATATGATGCGCCAGTACATCTCTGATGTCGGCAAAATCGAAGCAGCCCGTCTTACTGGTACCTGTGCCAAGCACCAGCGCAAGCTCACCACTGAGATCAAACGCGCTCGTCAGATGGCCCTGATCGCTTACGTAATCGAATAGTAATGTTCTGGTTATCCCTGCTCAGCGGAGCTCTTGCATCATTCAGCCCCTTTCTGGGGATGATCGTGGTAATGATCTTCTGTGCCAGGACCTTGGGTTCGGCCATCGTATCACCGCAAAGAGCGCTCTTTGCCTTTTTTGTGATACCTCTGGCTTTGCTCTTGATCGACAGAAGTCCCGCCAACCAATTGATGGTACTGGATGCCATCTTTGGTGTAGGCATCATTGCCTGGGTCTTTCTCATTACGTTACGTGCAAACCAGGTACTCAGCGAAGCTTTGCTTATATCGGCGATTGCTTTGATGGTGTACTCTCTGGCGCGGATGTTTCTTTTTGGGGCTTTTTTGACTGAGAGTTTTGATCAGGGATTCGAACTGCTTCAGGCGCAAGTGCCTGCGCTGGTGAATACTCAGTACATGGATCTCAGCATGAAGCTGTGGAAGATGATCCTGCCTTCGATGTGGGGTGTGGGACAGATCCTGGCTTTGCTGGTGGGTTACTACTTGTTTCACAAGACCATCAAGATCCCATTTCGCTTTGAGGATCTGAAGTTCCCCGCTCTGTACAACCTACTGATCGTGGCGATATTGCCCTTGTATTTGGTGGACGCTGGCAGATTAATCTTCATCAATGCGCTCATTTTGCTTTGTATGATCCCTTTGACTCAGGGCTTTGCCTCGGTTTCTGTGGGTCTGGCAAAAGTAATTGCGAGCGACATTGTGCGAGGCATCATCATGGTGATAGTCCTGCTGTATGCCTTTATCCCGCTCACCCTGATCGGTCTTGCCGACAGCTGGCTGGGCATCCGAACTAATAATCGTGGAGGAAATACCGCATGAAAGTGATATTAACTGAACACATAGAAAACCTTGGCAATAAAGGTGACGTGGTTAACGTGAAGCGTGGTTATGCCCGCAATTACCTAATTCCAAGGGAATACGCATTATATGGCACTCCTGCCAATATGAAACGCCTCGGTGCGATTCAGGACGAACTGAAAGCTGCCGAAGAAAAAAAGCTGGCTGAATTAAAAAACCTTGCCGAAAAAATAGCTTCCATAAAACTGACATTTGTCCGCAAAGTGGATGAACAGGGATCGATGTTCGGCTCAGTTTCTGAAAATGATATCGTGGCCGCCCTAAAGGAACAGGGCGTGGAAATCGGACGCGCTGCCGTTCAGATGGAACACCATATCAAGGAATTGGGTGATCACACAGTGCAGCTTCGCCTGCATAAAGAGATTCCTGCCAGCATCAGCTTTACGGTCGCTGCTGAAGCCGAATAATTTCACGGGAGGTTCCCATGTTCGATACGATCTTCAAGATCAAGCAAATCGCCTCGTTGGTGGTGTTTGTGCTCGTTCTCTCTTTGATGGGCATGATCACTGGCAGGCCGATTATGATGCTGGCTTATGCCGCATTCTTTTTAGCGATGAGTGTGGTGATTTATCTTACTCTGCGCAAAAAGCAGCGTCATTTTGAAGTAGTACAAACCCAAAACAGGACAATCAGGGTGATCCTGGCAGCTGTTTTGATGATCCTGGCCATTATCGCCCCGATGTTGATCGCCCTGCGCTCAAGCGTGATCAATTTGCCGGCCGAGATGACGGTTTCCACTGTGGTAATGCTGATGCTTGGGCTTTCCATCCTCTTCATTATCTTATCCCTGCTGCCGGTATATCTCATCAATCGCAAAGGCAGCACCGTGATACATCGAGTAATCGGATACCTTGTATTCATCATTGCCGCCATGATCCCTGGTCTGCTCATGTCTCGTGTGGATAGCACACCCATGGGAATCGGTTCTGTTTACTATGTGGCGATGGCCGTCTTGATCCTGGCTTACAACGCCATGGGTCTATACTTCAATCACGAATAATAAACCATAAATGTGAGCGGGAGTTCAAGCTGAGCAATCTCAGCAAGACTCCCGTTTTTTTTTCAACGATGGCTTTCTCAGCGCTCCATACAAATCTGCACCGTGTGTTATACAAGATTGGCGGCGAGAAACATGAACGCTTTATCAGCCTATACCTGGCCTGGAAAAGCGTGGTGGGTGAACTCCTTGCGGAGCGCTCTCATCCCATCAAGATACAGCAAAACACCCTCTTCGTGGGGGTGGAAAACAGTGCTTGGATGCAGGAATTGCTGTTGTTGAAACCCAAGATCCTGCAGAAGTATAAGAATGCTTATCATGAAGAACTGCAGGATATGGTCCTGATCATCAAGAGCAAAGGAAAGAAAAAAAGATGAATACACTGGTCGCCGCCTCGGTCTTGTCCGCGGATTTTTCCCGTCTGGGCGATGAAATCCGGGCTCTGGAAGCCACGGACATCATCCACTTGGATCTTATGGATGGGCATTATGTGCCAAATCTAAGCTTTGGTTACCCACTGGTGCAGTGCATCAGAAACCTTAGCGACAAGCCTCTGGACGCCCATTTGATGGTTACCAATCCTGATGCCTATGTGGAAGATCTGGCCGCCATTGGAGTGCAGTATATGTCATTTCACGCTGAGACGGTACATCATCCTCACCGCATGATTCAACAAATTCAGGCGCATGGGATCAAAGCGGGACTGGCACTCAATCCAGGCACTCCAGTCTGCAGTATTTCTGCCCTGTTGGCTGATCTGGATTTCGTTCTGGTTATGAGCGTGAATCCCGGTTATTCAGCACAAAAGTTCATCACATCAGCCATCGATAAAATCAAGGAACTCAGCTCTTTGCGCACAGAAATGGGACTGCAGTTTCAGATCGAAGTGGATGGTGGAGTAAAAGGCGATAACGCATCTACACTACGCGATGCCGGAGCAGAAATCCTGGTCTCGGCTTCATACATCTTTGCATCCAAAAGCTATACAAACGCAATCAACACTCTGAAGGGGATCTGATGTTCAATAGTCTTTCCGACCGTTTGGATAAAATCTTCCGTGGCCTCAAAGGCAGCGGCTATCTCACCGAACAGAATATCAAGGACAGCATGCGTGAAATCCGCATGGCACTGCTGGAAGCAGACGTAAACTTCAAGATCGTAAAGAACTTCATAGCCGAAGTAGAGAAACGTTCCCTGGGCACCGAGGTGATGAAATCCCTCACACCCGGGCAGCAGATCGTAAAAATCGTGCATGAACAGCTCATCAGCCTGATGGATACTGAAGGCTTTGAGATGAAAGTTTACAACAACAAACTGGTGAAGATCATGATGGTGGGGCTGCAAGGCTCTGGTAAGACCACTGCCTGTGCTAAACTGGCTGCTATGTACCGCAAGAAAGGCATCAAACCCATGATGGTGGCCTGCGACGTCTATCGTCCCGCCGCTATCCAGCAATTGAAGGTTCTGGGAAAACAGATCGACATTCCGGTGGTTAGCGAAGATACCAAGGATGTAATCACGATAGCCGATAGCGCGCTTAAACAAGCTCACGCTGATTTTACCAATCTCTTGATTTTCGATACAGCGGGCCGTCTGCATATCGATACCCAGATGATGGACGAAGTGGCACGGCTAAAAGCTCATGTAAAGCCAGATTACATCTTTTTCGTGGCTGATTCCATGACTGGTCAGGATGCTGTCACCGTGGCCAGGGAGTTTCATGATAAGCTCGCGTTTGACGCGGTAATCCTCACAAAACTGGATGGCGATGCCCGCGGCGGCGCTGCTCTTTCCATCAAGGCGGTTACCGGACGCCCCGTAGCTTACGTAGGTATCGGAGAAAAGATCCCTGATCTGGAGATCTTTTATCCAGACCGTATGGCATCACGTATCCTGGGCATGGGCGATGTACTCACCCTCATCGAAAAAGCGCAGGACAGCATCGATTCGGAGGAAGAAGAAAAGCTCGCCCGCAAGATGCTGAAGAATCAGTTTACACTAAATGACTTTCTAAAACAGCTCCAGAGCATCAAAAAAATGGGTCCCCTGGAATCGGTGATCCGGATGATTCCAGGCTTGGGTAGCAAGCTTCCCGCCGATCTGAAGATCGATGACAATGCTCTGAAACACGTGGAAGCCATCATCCAATCCATGACCCATCAGGAACGCGAAAAGCCGGAAATCCTCAATGGAAGTCGCCGTTTACGCATCTCCAAAGGCTGCGGACGTCCCGTGATGGAAGTGAATCGCCTGATGCGGCAGTTTGAAGACATGAAGAAGATGATGAAAAAGATGAGCAGTCCCAAAGGCATGAAAGCCCTCGAAGCCATGATGAAGGATCATCCACATCAGTAGACTTATTAGAAGAATCGATCTGCCCCTCACTATAATAGTCTGAACAGCATAGGCTTCCAGTAACTCGCAGGCATTCGTAGCATTGGAGATCATGTATGCATTACGAGGACTTTGCTAAAGCTTAAGCACCCTCGCTATGAATAGTGTCGCATCTCTCTGGACTGCAGACGTCTCGTCTGTAGACGCGACGCAGTCGCTTGCTTTTACGGAACATCGCTCCGTATCGACACGCGTCGCATCCTGTTATCTCGCTAAAGGCGATTGTATGGAACACTTTCTTTTCGCGAGATGGCTCTACTGCATCCACTGGATTAAAAAATGGGGTAGTGCCATTCAGAATAGAGTTGACAAAAGCATGCTCTTGTAAGCATTGGTATTGCCATCTGCAAAGTCAAGCGCAGTTGGTGATCCAGATAAGAATATACATGCGGGAGTATATGAAAGCATTACTGCAGATCCTATTTGTCATTTTTGCTGGTATGCCGCTTTACGCGCAATGGACAGAAGTGCCGATCAATATGCAAGGGGTTTGGGGTTGTGCGATCAATCCAGTGGATTACGACAACGATAATGATCTGGATATCTTTCTGATGGGTTCCACCGATCCTGGCGGATTGCAATTTGCACGGATTTACCGCAACAATGGCAATAATAGCTTTAGTGTAGTAAATCCAGGATTCCAGGGTACTTACAGAGGTCGCTCCGAATGGGCTGATTTCAATGGTGACGGTTATCTGGATGTGGTAATCGTAGGCAAGATCAATGAATCTATCCCTCCATCTTCCCGGATGTATCTGGGTAGTGCAAATGGCACCTTTACCGATTCCAATGTGGCTATGCTGGGCCTTGATTACTCTTGGGCGGATGCAGGAGATTATGACAACGATGGGGATGCCGATCTTTTGATAACGGGGATCAGAAATGGAACCAACTACATCAAGCTTTACCGCAATGACGGTGCCATGGTTTTTGGGGAAGTGTATGCCGGTCTTCTGGACGTTTCAAACGGTCAGTGTCATTGGGTGGACGTGGATAATGATGGTGATCTGGATATCACTGTGCTGGGTAGCGGGCATTGCCTTGTGTACCGCAATGAGGCTACAGATCAGTTTACCCGGCTGGATTACGATTTTACACCGATGAGTTATAGCGCCAGCGCCTGGGGTGATTTTAACAATGACGGCTTTATGGACTTGATCACCACTGGTGACACCGCGCAGGGCTCCACCACCTGTCTTTACCAAAACATGGGGGATGGCAGCTTCACTCAGGTGACGCACAATATCCCGGGCAGAATATCCGGTTCACTGATGTGGGGGGATTACGATAACGACGGGATGCAGGATCTTTTCATCACGGGGGGTGAGTACCCCTATGGGCCCAGGGTATCCAGCCTATACAAAAATATGGGGAACCGTGTGTTTCAGCTTCAGGTCACACCTTTCACTCCCATCAGCAGCAGCGATTCTGCCTTTGGGGATATGAACGGGGATGGCAAGCTGGATATTCTGATGGCAGGTTATACTGGCTCTTCCTACCTCGCCAAATACTACCAAAACCATACTCCTGTAGCCAATAACAGGCCAACTTCGCCGAATGTGATCTGGGATCAGGTAAATAGCGTCTTGCGTTTTAGCGCTGCGACAGATGATAGTACTCCGGCCTCAGCGCTCAGTTACAATCTAAAGATCGGGACCACTCCCGGGGGAGATGAGGTATTTCCCGTTTGTGAATCGCGCTTTGGTTTCCGCCGCGAACCTGTACACTTGCGCAAAGTTTATTACTTCGAGCCCGATCCCTTTGTGGTCTATTACGCCTCCGCCCAAGCCATCGATCACAGCTTTGCTGGCTCTACCTTTGGGGAGATACTGCAGTTTCAGCTTAGCGCGTTGCCCATTATCACTCTGATAGGCGAGGATACTATCGATTTTGGCGTGGTAGAGCTTGGATCTATTTCCCAGATGCAGTATTGCACGGTTAAGAATACCGGAAATTACAGCCTGCGAATCAATGGGATCAGCTTTAGTAATCAGGATTTTAGCTCTGTCGATCCGGGCTTTCCCCATATCCTGATCCCGGGCGACAGCTTGAGCATACCCATCGTATTTGAACCAAGTGCTTCAGGTGAAGTTTCTGCCACTGCGCGCATCTTCAGCAATGCATCAAATGCCGGGGAATTGACCATCAATCTACACGCCACCGGAAGCTTCGCCGGGGCTCCGGCCCAAGTCATGAACCTCCAGACCATGGTTTCGGGTAGTGACGTGGTCTTAAGTTGGGATCCAGTAACTACTAACGAAAACGGCTATCCTATTGTGGTGGAAGACTACATCCTGCTCTTTAGCGAATACTTGGATAACTATTGGTATCTGGGCCACAGTGAAGGCTGTAGCTTCACACACCAGGATATTACGCTGGTGGCGGATCATCTTTTTTACTGTGTAAAAGCCTATAATGACCTTCCGGACGGTGCGATCGCTAGGCTGGAAGCGCAAAAAGCAGCAGGTATTAGAATTAGCTGGGATCACCTAAAGGAAATCCTGGAGGAAGAATGCGCAAGACATTGATTTGGGTATTTTTACTGGCTGTAGCCTGGCTGAATGCACAGTTCGGCAATCTGCCGGTGATCGAGGTGCAAGAAATGGGTGGATTGAACTATGGCGATGAGTATATTGGATATCCTTCTGCACCTCTGGATTTGCACATCGCCAATTCCGGTGGGGCAAATCTGGAGATCTATCAAATAGCGGTGGGACTGGACGACTTCATCATCCAGTATTCTGCTTTTCCCGTGTCTATAGCTCCCGGAGCCAGCATCACAGTTCCGGTGGTCTTTCAGCCAGGGCATGCAGGTGTAATCAGCGATTCCCTGTACATCATCAATAATGATCCGCAGTGTAAAGAATATCCGGTGCATGTGCAGGGGAGAGGGGTGGTGGTACCCCTGAGCGAGGTGAACAATGTACAGATCAATGTGGCAGGGGAGGACGTGGTGATCAATTGGGATCCTGTTACCACGAACATCCTGGGTGGGGCGGCTAATCCTGATCGTTATGTAGTGTATTTTTCTCAATATCCTAGCGGACCGACCTTCTGGCCTCTGGCAGTGGTCACATCTCAGAGCTTTGTTCATCAAAGGGCTGCAGTGTACGCGCCTTCCAGATTTTACCTGGTGAAAGCAATCCGCCTTTGAGATATCACTCTATATCAGGTATTCATCCCTTCTAATGGGTGCTATGCTGACAAAGGACATCTCAAACACATCCTGAGCGGGGCTTGGGTTGTGTTTGGAATGCGTTTGGGATGTATGTGAGATGTCAGCCAGCAAAGGGTGTCTCGTCCTGAAATAGGTTGACTCTCTCACCTGTGATTCTTGCTATCGAATGTCTGCAGCTTTGAGGTTGACACAGATGAGCCTTCAGATTTCATAGACCTGATTGAGGTGAAAAATTGAAGACTAAAATCATCATTAAAGGTGCTAATGAGCACAACCTGAAGAACATTGATCTAGAGATTCCCCGCGATAAACTAGTGGTCTTTACTGGCGTTTCCGGTAGCGGGAAAAGCTCTCTGGCTTTTGATACACTGTACGCGGAAGGGCAGCGTCGCTATGTGGAATCCCTTTCAGCTTATGCCCGGATGTTTTTAGGACAGATGGAGAAGCCCAAGGTGGACTACATCGAAGGGTTATCTCCCGCCATATCCATCGAGCAAAAGTCCGCCTCCAAGAATCCCCGTTCCACTGTGGGAACGGTTACTGAAATCTATGACTATCTACGAGTGCTCTTTGCCCGCGTGGGGAAACAATACTGCTACCAGTGCGGCGAGCCTGTGGGTTCGCAAACTGTGGACCAGATGGTGGAACACCTAATGCAGCACCCTGAAGGCACGAAGATACAGCTCCTGGCGCCATTGGTGCAAAACCGCAAGGGCGAACACAAGGAGGAGCTGGAGCAATTGCGCGGTGAAGGTTTTGTTCGCGTGATGATAAATGGCGTGGTGCGCGGACTGGAAGAGGACATCATTCTGGACAAGAAAAGCAAACACAACATCGATGTAGTGATCGACCGGCTTGTGATCAAGGATGGCATCCAGAGTCGCCTTGCAGAATCACTGGAATTGGCTTTGAAGCTCACAGAAGGTGTAGTAAAGATAGACTATCCCGATCTGAAAGAAGAACAGATTCTCTCTGCACAGAATTCTTGCGCCCATTGCAATATCGGATTTGACGAGCTGAGTCCTCAGAGTTTTTCCTTCAATAGCCCGATCGGAGCCTGTACCGCCTGTAATGGCCTGGGTTACCGTCTGGAATTCGATCCCGATCTGGTGATCGCAGATCCGGAAAAGACGATCATGGAAGGAGCAGTGGATCCTTGGGGAAGGTTGGAAGCAAAAAAGGACAGCTGGACCATGAATACAATCATGAATCTGGCCAAAGCCTACAATTTTTCTCTCAGTACCCCCTGGTATCAATTGCCCGAAATAGTGAAAGAGCTAATCCTGCATGGATCAAAGGGTAGAAAGTTTAAGATAGCCTGGCAAAACGCCCAGGGTAGCGGTGAATTCATGATGAAGTTCGAGGGTGTAATCCCGCAATTGCAGCGCCGTATGCACGAAACTACTTCAGAAGAGATGCGCCGCTACTATATGCAATATATCAGCGATAAACCCTGTCCTGATTGCGATGGACAAAAGCTGAAGCCTGCCTCCCTGGCGGTAAAAATAGGGGATAAGAACATCGGCGATGTAACTAAGATGAGTGTGCAGCAAGCTTACGATTTCTTCTCGGCGCTACATCTGAAGGGGAATGAACTGATCATTGCCCAGGAAGTGCTGAAAGAAATTCGCGCCCGTTTGGGTTTCCTGCTGGCTGTGGGTTTGCACTATTTAAGCCTGGACCGCCGGTCGCCCACTCTCTCGGGTGGCGAAGCCCAGCGCATCAGGCTGGCCAGTCAGATCGGATCACAACTGGTGGGGGTGATGTATATTCTGGATGAACCGTCCATCGGTCTGCACCAGCGGGATAACGCCAAGCTGGTGAATATGCTCCTGCAATTGCGGGATTTGGGCAATTCGGTGATCGTGGTGGAACACGATGAAGATACCATGCGCAGCGCTGACATGATCGTGGATTTTGGCCCTCGCGCCGGAATATATGGTGGAGAAATCGTGGCAAAGGGCAATATAGCAGAGATCATCGACAATCCAGATTCGCTCACCGGAGCATATCTTTCGGGAAGGATGTGCATACCCATTCCCAAACGCAGGGTCAATGCAGACGAACGTAAACTGAGGATTCTCGGCGCTTGTCACAACAACCTGAAAAACATAGACGTGGACATCCCTATTGGACTTTTTGTCTGCGTAACGGGAGTATCCGGCAGCGGGAAAAGCTCGCTGATCAATCAGACCCTGGCGCCCTATCTGACCAATCAGTTTTATCGCAGTTCGCACCGTGTGGGCCAGATGCGTGAAATCTGCGGGGCAGAGCATATCAATAAGATCATTACCATCGATCAGCAGCCCATTGGGCGCACTCCACGCAGTAATCCCTGCACTTATATCAAGCTCTTTGATCCCATTCGCAACCTCTTTGCGGAGCTCCCGGCCTCCAAAATGAAGGGATACAAGCCGGGACGCTTTTCGTTCAATGTAAAGGGTGGGCGCTGCGAAGCTTGTGAGGGGGCAGGCGTGAAGCAAATCGAAATGCACTTTATGGCAGATATCTACGTGACCTGCGACGTCTGCAAGGGAAAGCGCTACAATCAGGAAACGCTCTCTGTACGCTACAAAGGCAAGAATATCGCCGAAGTACTGGATATGGACATCCAGGAAGCCTTTGAATTCTTCGATGCGATCCCCTCGATCAAACAGAAGCTGCAGACATTGCATGAAGTGGGTCTGGATTACATCAAGCTGGGACAATCCTCCACCACTCTATCGGGGGGCGAAGCGCAACGCATCAAGCTTTCCCGGGAATTGAGCAAGACCTCCACCGGCAATACTCTGTACCTCCTGGATGAGCCTACCACGGGGCTGCATTTTGATGACATCAACAAGCTCCTTCAAGTGCTGAAAAAGCTGGTGGCGATGGGGAATACCGTGGTAGTAATCGAGCACAATCTGGACGTGATCAAATCTGCCGATTGGGTGATCGATCTGGGTCCCGAAGGTGGTGACGAGGGTGGAAGAATCCTGATCGAAGGTACTCCGGAAGACCTGATCGCTTGCCCTGAAAGCGCCACCGGGTACTTCCTGAAGCAGCACTATCAGCGTGAGACCAGCTTTTGTGATGAGATCCAGCCCCAAGTGCTGAAAGCAAAGCGTGGTCGCAAGCCCAAGACCAATGTGAGCTGAAAATGCAGATTCGCTTTTCCTACCAGCCCCCCACTGCGGGTAACCATGAAGTAGGAATAGCAGGTGACTTTACCGAGTGGAAGATCCATTCCCTGCAAGACATCGGGGATGTATATCAGATCTCCTACGATCTCAAACCTGGCCGTTACCGTTACAAATACATCGTTGACGGGTTGTGGATGCCAGATCCGTCTCATCAGAAACGGGAAGCAGACCCCTTTGGCGGGGAGAATTCGATCCTGGAATTGGAAGAAAGCGAGATTACGCTGGATTGGGAGACCATGGTACGTGATGCCTCAGAAAGGGAACTAATCAGCTATCTGGACATCCACCGGGTGAATGAAGATCTCTTTTCCCTGTTGTTCAAATGGCCACAACACCTGGCTGAGAGTGTCCATGTACAGCTTGATACCATGATATACCCCCTGGCACCATTTGGCTTGAAAGACACAAACCAGTTATGGCAGATACAGGCGCAAATCTCTGAGACTACTGATATCAGAATCATGGTAAAGTATCAGGGGCAACAGCTCGTTTTAGGTGCTGGTGGCTCAAACGATCACCGCCTGCCTTTTCCACTCGATCCAGAGCAATATCACCTGTTTGACATCCCGGACTGGGTATCTGAAGGCATTATCTATCAGATCTTTATGGATCGCTTTTATAATGGTGACTCCAAGCTCAATCAAGACTTTCATGAGGACTACTATCAGGACGCGATTATCCCTCCAGCGCCTGGCGAGTATCTGCCTCCCAATCAGGAGTATTACCACTTTGTGGACGATTGGAATGATATCAGTGGTTTGCAGCAGAGCAAGTATCTGCCTGAAGGGAAGCCGGACTGGTGGTGTTTCTACGGTGGAGATATCGAAGGCGTCAGGCAAAAGCTGGACTATCTGGAAGAGCTTGGCGTAACCATCATATATTTCAATCCGCTGTGGGAAGCCAAATCCGTTCATAAATACGATGCGGCGGATTTTCGCCGGGTGGACCCCCATTTTGGCTCTGCCAAGGCCTTGAAAGAACTGGTGGGGGAGATGCACAGACGTGGCATGAGGGTGATCCTGGATGTGGCGTTCAATCACAGCGGCGAGACCTTTTGGGCCTTTCGGGACTGTGTGGAAAAGGGCGAACAATCGTCATACTGGCATTGGTATGATTGGTTCAAATGGCCATTGCCAAAGCCCTTGCCACCGGATTTTAAGCCCAAGGATTTTTACCAATGCTGGTGGGGCATCAAGGATATGCCGGATCTGAACTATGACCATTCACGCCAGCATCCTTTTGAGAATTACATCCGCGATATCGCCAATGCCGAGGTGAATGGTGATCTGGTAGATTACATTCTGGATTGCGCCCACTGGTGGGTCTCCTTTATCGGGATGGATGGCTTCCGACTCGACGTTCCAGATGAAGTGCCATGGTGGTTTTGGGAGCTCTTTCGCCAGCGGATTAAAGCGGCGAAACCCGATGCCTGGCTGGTAGGTGAGATCTGGAACAATGCCGAATCCTGGGTTTCATGTAAGTACTTCGACAGTGTGATGAATTATGCATATTTCAATAGTCCCGTTTTGGAGTTTTTTATTCATCGACTCATCTCCAGGAAAGAGTTCCAAACCGCCATCCTATCCGGCTTTGGGGCATATCCTCCGCATGCAGCCAGGGCAATGATGAATCTTTTGGGGAGTCACGATACGCAGCGAGTGATGACTCTGGCCAAAAGGGACACAACCCGCGTCAAGCAAGCTGTGTTCTTTCAGATGACCAGTATTGGCACCCCACACATCTACTATGGCGACGAGATTGGCATGGAGGGGGGAAAGGATCCTGATAACCGCCGTCCCTTTAACTGGTTGTGGGAGAAGTATCCCAGCGCTGTGGAGATCAGGGATTTCTACAAGCGTTGTATCGCTCTGAGGAAGCGAGTTAAACTCTTCAGAGACGGGAATATGGAGTTTCTGGATGCTCCCGAAGGTCTCGTTGCTTACCGCCGCTATGACGATGAAGCAAGCGTGATCTGCGCGATCAACACCAGTCCAAGAAAGCAAATCTTAAAAAAAACCCTCACTGAATTCATCTTCAGCGAGGGTAAGATCAGACCTGGCAAACAGGGTTACGTGCTGGATGTCAACGCTATGTGCGTGGTCAAGGATTGGTCGTAAGCAGTTTATTCACCAAGGGCGCACGCAATCTGTGAGGAGCGGGATACCCAGAGCCCAGAAGCGGCCGCAGGTAATAGCGGAAATCGTCCGTAATGCCATTACCCTGGGCATTGATGAAGCTATCGGGCATATGCTTGGTCTTGCGGGCCACGTCGCTCAGCTTTTCCAGCTTGTAATTCACTGAATAGTATCCGGTACGTTGAATCGAGATCGATCCGTCCAGATTGTACCAGATGGCATAATGCGCGGCACGTTCTCCCACTTCGCGGGCTTCACGCTGATCCACGTCCGATACGCATCCCAGGTAGGAGCGTTGCAAGTAACCGAAGGTATCGCTGCGCACACGCTTGATCTTCAGCTTGTCACGGATCAGATCGCAGAGCAGATCACCCAGCATTCCCGTCCCGGAAAGCTGGACATTACCATGCGCGTCATGCTCCACATTCTTCGTTAGCTTGGCGATCACGGGAGTTCCGTCGCTATCCACGATGCCTTCCGACACAGCGATCACGCAGCGTCCGTAATGGGCATATACGTCCTTCACGTCACTCAGAAACTTATCCTGGCTAAAGGCGCGCTCTGGCATATAGATGAGGTGCGGGCCATCATCAGGGTACTTTTGCCCCAAGGCTGAGGCTGCTGTGAGAAAGCCGGCATGACGTCCCATCACTACCCCGATGTAAACTCCTGGCAGAGCCCTATTATCCAGATTTGCTCCCGCAAAGGCGGATGCCACAAAACGCGCGGCGGATCCGTAACCCGGAGTGTGGTCACTGAGCACGAGGTCATTATCGATGGTCTTGGGAATGTGGATCGCGCGGAACTCATACTCCGCTTCCTGCGCCTGTTCATTCACAATGCGTACGGTATCGGCGGAGTCATTCCCCCCAATATAAAAGAAATAGCGGACATCGTGGGCTTTGAGCACCTTGAAGATCTCTTTGCAATAGGGGATATCCGGTTTATCCCGGGTAGAAAGCAGAGCGCTGGAAGGAGTATCCGCCACCTGCTCCAGATTGTGAGTGGTTTCTTGAGTAAGATCCACAAAGTTCTCATTTACAATGCCTTGTACGCCATTTAGAGCTCCATAAACCCGGGTAACCTGATTGAACTTGCGGGCTTCCAGAGTAGCCCCTACCAAAGATTGATTGATCACGGCGGTAGGGCCTCCACCTTGCGCGATCACCACTTTTCCTTCAAGTTTCATACTGTCAAACCTCCTTCCCTTGTCCGGAAAGCCATTTATTCTTCTTCGGGCTAAGATGTGAGGCTTAGTTTTTTTGTCCAGCAGAAAATCCTTGCCTAAAAGTGTAGAATCAAAAAGCATGTACTTGGGAGGTAGTATGAGCTACATAGTCCTTGCGCGCAAATACAGGCCGCAGAACTTCTCTGAGGTGTACGCCCAGGATCACGTTACCAAGATATTACAGAGCGCTATTGCGTCCGGGCGCATTGCTCACGCGTATTTGTTCACCGGCCCCAGGGGTGTGGGTAAGACCTCTCTTGCCCGGATCATGGCGAAAAGCTTGAATTGCCTGGAAGGTCCCACCACTACACCATGCAACAAGTGTACAAATTGCGTGGAGATCACTGCCGGGATTTCGCCCGATGTGATCGAGATCGACGGCGCCAGCAATACTGGTGTGGACGATATCCGCGAGCTCCAGCGGGAGTTACTCTATGCTGCCAGTGGCGCTAAATACAAGATCTACATCATCGATGAAGTGCACATGCTCTCCAAAAGCGCTTTCAATGCTCTGCTCAAAACTCTGGAAGAACCTCCCGAGAACGTGATCTTCATCTTTGCCACCACCGAGCCTCATAAAGTACTGCCCACCATCATCTCCCGTTGTCAACGTTACGATTTCAAGCGCATTCCGGTGGATGCCATTGTACAGCGCTTGAAGGATCTGGCGGTACAGGAAGATATCAGAGTGGATGAGGAATCGCTATATCTGATTGCCCGCAAGGCAGATGGCGGCATGCGTGATGCGCTATCCCTGATGGATCAGACCATCTCATACTGCATGAATGATATCACTATCGATCGCGTTCGCCAGATCTTTGGGATGATCCCCAATCAGGTATATCACGATTTCATGCAGTTGATACACGCGCATGATCCGGGATCGCTGATCGAAATGCTACATCAGATCTTTGAAGAAGGCACAGACCTGCAAGAGTTCATCGCCAATATGCTGGAGTACCTGCGCATCGTAATCCTGCGCAAACTTGGCATCGCGATCAACGACGTCAGCCAGGACGAACTGCCGCTCTTTGAAGAAATCGCCTCCATCTTCAGTCAGACTGATCTGCTCTATGTGATGAGTCAATTGATGCAGACCAGGGCGGACATTCGCCTGAGCGGCAATCCCTATCTGCTCATCGAAGCCACCATGATCAAGCTTGCACGCCTGGAAGAGATTAGCGATATAGCCCAATTGATCAAGGATCTGCAGAAAGGGGGAGTATCACCCTTACCAGCGCATGGCAGCCCTGAAAAGCCTCTTACCACTATGAAGAAATCGGAAGCCGCCCCCATCCGCCAGGAACCGCGCAACCCCGAACCTGATCTTGGTAAACTGGAGTTTAACGAAGAAGTGTTGGAACAGAATTGGAGCAAGCTGGTCGCTCGCTTAAAGAAAGGCAGCTTTGTCAGCGGTATAGCCATGGAAGGTGCCAAAAAGCTGGGAATCAGCGGCAACGCCATCAATCTGCAATTTGACAGCTCAACGCGTCTGAACAGCGTGAAGACCAATCTCGAGCGCATTGAAGCGATGTTTACCGATGTCTTTGGCAAACCCATTCATCTGAACTGCCTGCTGGAAGAGAAGGAAGCTCCCACCCGGGTGGAGATCAAACGCAAGACCATCGACGATATCAAGGCTGATAATCCCGAGATAGCCAGCTTCATCGAACAGACGAACGCGAGGTTGCTCTGATCTACAGCCTTATCTTTGCCTTTGCCACGCTGGTGTATCTGGTTTTCCTGGCCAGAGTGTATTCTGGATTGAAGCATAGTGTAGCAAACCATGGCGTGATCAATCACAAGCCAGAACCGATCTCAGTGATTATCGCTGCCAAAAACGAAGCGCACAATCTGCCAGCTTTGCTCAGTTCTATAGCCCAATTGGAGATTCCTGAGGCGGATTATGAGATCATCATTGTCAGCGATCATTCTACTGATGACACTACTCAGGTCATAGCCAATTGGATCGGTCAGTTTGGGATTCGCTTCATAGATTTCCAGGACCAAATCCCAGGCCTGACAGGCAAGAAAGCGGCTTTGCAAAAGGGTATTGAGCAGGCTCAGTATGACATCCTCGCCTTCACGGATGCAGATTGCCAGATCCCTCCGAACTGGTTACTGGAAATCAGCCGGAGTATGACCCCCGAAGTGGATTATATGCTTGGTTATTCCACGATCTACCACACAGTGGGGGAGGGCGATCTGAAGCTGGTGAACTTTGAACGCAGTATCTATTACACCCTGGCTGCTGCGGGTTTGGCATGGCGAAAGCCGATCACTGCCAGCGCGTGTAACATGATCTATCGCAAGAGCTTGTTTGAACATGCAGGGGGCTTTTCGGGCATTGGTCATATCCTCAGCGGGGATGATGATTTACTCCTGATCAAGATGATGCCGTACACCAAGAAAGCAATCTACAACCCCTCTCCAGATATGCAGATTAGCTGCTACGAGGATAATGATTTATCCCGAATATATCACAAAAATATCCGCCGCGCTTCCAAGTTTCGATTTCATCCGCCGTATTTGAAACGCCTGTCTGCCGCAATATTCCTCTATTTTATCCTCTTCTATACGGCCTTGATGCTTTTACTGTTTACAAAAATGAACTACCTGTTACTAGCGGCAATTGTCCTCAAATCCGCCGCAGAACTCTTCATCAGTCAAAACAGTCTGGCGCTTGCTGGCAAGACCCATCTGGGGATCCTCTATTTCCCGCAGATATTGATCTTCCCTCTGCAATTCATCTTCTATGCCGTCAGGGGGAGCCTCGGCAAGTATCGCTGGAAACAGGATTAAAATCTGCTTAAACGCAAGCTCAGTAAATCCCCCATCATCCCGTAATCCAATTCGTTCTGGCCAAAGATCATGCATAGAGGCTGAAAAGCCTGATTCAATACGGGAGGAAACTCACTATAGCGGTAATCTGAACAGCAGTACGTCTCATGATTCTGTACCATAGTGATTCCTCGGTATCCCCCGCTGAGTATGTGCATGTATCTATTCCCCGCTTTCAACCGGCTGATCTGGGCAAAATCATGTATAGTATTCCAGTGTGCTGAGTGGCGGGTCTTGTGCCAACGGTCATGGTAGTCCTGGTAGGAATACTCAGCCCCAGGCATCACATTCTGGGGATGAAAACAACTCTGAACCACGAACGTCTGATACTTGGTACCACATAGCTGCTCCAGTAATTCTATCACAATCATCAGGATGGGTATACCTGGCATGGTGACATACTGATGACGGTACTTCACTCCTTTCAAGGGCTCAAAATCCAGTATTTCGCTCTCCCAGGCCAGCCCTTCCCAGATGTTGCCGTGTTGATCCTTCATGCTTACTGTGCTGAGTTTATGGGCGTCCTGCATATTGTCCTGAACTTTCCTCTGATAAGGCAGCGTCAAGATTCCGCCCGGATAAGGATTGGCATAGCCCCGGGGCACGAAACCCAGGGGGATAGGATCCAGCCACTCCATACCGTTTACTTCCAGGCTACACACGGTGGGTAAGGCACTGACTTTCCTGGCCTTCATGCTCAGCGTACTGTGAGAAACCGAGATGAACTGCTCGTCCTCTATCATTCGGATTGAGCCCTTTGGACGCAAGAGAACCTTGGCCGCAGGCAGATCGATGTGAGGGAAGGCAAGCCGCGCATCAAAAATCTGAATGGCTTCATCATTCATGGCCACAGATACGCGTAGTCCCGCCTCCACTCTCTGGCATACTCCATAGTTTGGTATGATCAATTCCAGTCTTTCGTCCACTTTGGCATGAAAATCCATCAGCAATTCGCAGCTCTTCCCACAAATGGGATTGTGTTCATTGGCTGTGATCTCCATGAGAGGATGCATCATCTGAAATGGTATGCGTTTGCCATAGAGGAAATCCCGGAAACTGTAGGAGCTGCTTCTATCATCCGGATACAGATAGATAAAGGGGCTTTGTGGCTCATTCATGGCCATCAGATCTGCGAGGCAATACTCAAAACCAAGCCACCAGCGGTCAAAACCGAAGGTCCAGGTCTGATCCCATGTGATCCCGATGCCATGATTGTCATTGCTGAAGTACATCCAGGGTTCTATCACTTTATCTGGACTGATATCCCCAAAATCCACATTATGACCATCTGCTTTCTTGCGGATCAGTCCATTTTCGCTTACAAAGGAGAAACTGTGATTGGACGGTCCTACACGCTCTCTCAGAACCAGGTCCTTACAGGTGTCAGGGATTGCCTGGAAACGAACGAAGTACCTTAGTTCGCCGCTGAGATACAATGTAAAACTTTTGGAATACTTCAAGCCGGGCTGTTTCTTGCTTTGGTAAAACACTTCCAGAGAGGCAGATTCGGCCGATGCTTCATGGCGAAAATCATAGGCGTCCTCCGTCTCAAACTCATCGGTGAAGGGGCGTCCGAAATCTGCGGGGCGGATGATGACTTTGTCTGAACTTGGAGTACAAAAGTATGCCCAATTCTTTTGGTCCCTCAAGGTAACGAAAAATTGATGTTGCCCTGCCAGGAGCATTACTTTGCTATCCGTTTTGGCGGCATCGGTGCCCGTCAGACTGGTGACAATCAGTTCTGGATACAGCTCAAAGCTCTGTGCTGCTGCACCTTCCACCTGATACTCTGCCTTCACAACAGGATGGTAGTAACACGAACCCTCACAGCTAAACTCTGCCTCCACAGTTTTCAGTTCCTCCGCTTTCAGGTTAATCTTGAGTTCGGGATTGATCAGATTCAGTTTGGCATGCCTGGGAAAATGCAGAGAGATGATGGCATCCTGATCCAGATTACTCTGCAGGTCCAGGTAGAGTGTGCGAATCTGATTTGTACGCACTGGATTATGCACGCTCATGCCCAGCTTGACCGGTGCGCAGGCGAGCTGTGAAACTCCCATAATCACGGATTTACCGCCCAAGGTGATTTTGCATTTCACTGCTGGACGGGCATCCCAACTGGTAAACTTGCGTTGCGATGGGCAGGTGGTGTACGTAGCTTCCAGTTCCAGGCTGTCAGTACAACGTGATGAGTGAGCATAGTCAATGATGACATTATGCTCTGCGATGCCATTCACCGCGATATCCTGATACTGCTCGTTTAAACACTTATAACTGGTGGTCAGCTTTTGCTGGCTGCCAAAGATCGGGGTGGGATTGGCAGCCTGCAGGCAGACGTGAAAGTCGTTGTTTTCTATCTCAGTGATGCTGCGCGAGGCTTTGTCATACACAACCCTCAAGTATCTGTCCGCTTTCTGCCACAAGTAAGTGTAATAGATGTAGCCATCCCTTCCCTCGTCATCCGGTTCCAGCTTCAATTCTCTCACCAGATCCTGATACCAGTCAAAATACTCGAAATATGGCTTTAGAAGCTCATTGGACATGATGTAGGGCAGGAAGTTCACCAGGAAAGTGCAGGGTTCATCCATCTTTTGCCAAAAGAATCCGCATTTCTTGTAAAGGGGCACTGCTTTGGTATTCCCCCCCCAGGTGTACAGGCTCAGTCCGGGAAACCCCATTTCCATTGTTTTCAGCACACAACGCTGCATCAAGGCTTTACCTACTTTGCAGCCATGATACGCTGGCAACACCGCCAGCGATTCCACATGGGCTATATCCTCAGCTTCCTGCTTTAGATTTACATAACCGATCACCTCTTCCTCATATAGGGCAAGGAAAACTGCGAAACTTGTGCTGTTTGCCTCATCATTCAGAATTTTTTCTTCGTCATAATTGAAGACATGATTGTTCCATGCCTCGCCTGAATTGTTCCACAATTCGGCGATGCCTTTGGCGTACTTGGGCTCATAGTTACAGATACGAACTTGGCTGATGTCCAGTTTCATGATGTCTCCTCATTTGAATGGAATGTTAATTATCTCAATCGACGCTCGGGGACAATCCTGAGACGCTACATTTCTTGTCAATAATCAATGTTAGTCGATGGTAAGATTCGCAGGTTCCCAGGATTTAGAATATGTGAATCCAGCGGTGTTAGATCTGTCGATGATGCGCTTGAAGCAGAGCGTCAGGGTATCTCCAGACATCCTGCCCAGTCCCTTAATTCGCGGGAGCTTATCGCTCCCCTCTTG
>JAGOKK010000112.1 GCA_017994635.1 Candidatus Cloacimonadota bacterium
CGATCCACTATGCCACAATCGGCTTTAGCCTTGGATTTTAGATATACAGGAGCGATGGATGCAAGCATTCACTTTTTATAACCCGACCAAAATCCTCTTTGGAGAAGGGCAGATCGCGCAATTGGGACGTGAGATGAATCACGACGGCATCTCGCGCTGCCTGTTGATAGCCGGAGGGGGCTCGATCAAAGCCAACGGAGCTTACACTCAAGTAACAGATAGCCTGATGAAAGCTCGGATCGAGATCTTTGAGGCATGGGGCGTACAGGCTAATCCTCGTTTGGATAAGACGCGCGAGATCATTGGGCTGGCCCGGGAGCACAAAGTGGAAGCCATCCTCGCTGTGGGCGGGGGTTCGGTGATCGACACCGCTAAAGCAGTGGCCGCAGGCTTTTATCTGCAGGACGTGTGGAACGCCTTCACCCGCAAGGAATCGGTGAAACAAGCCTTGCCGATCTATACTGTCCTTACTATTTCCGCCACCGGCAGTGAGATGAATGGAAACGCGGTGATCACAAATACAGACACCTATCAGAAATGGGGGATGTATTCGCCCCTGGTGTATCCTCGGCTCAGCATCATTGATCCCGGTCTGCAGAGTACTCTTTCCTTCCGGCAGACCGCGAGCGGAGCGATGGATGCCATTGCCCACATCCTGGAGTACTATTTTGCCAATGACAGCGCCAGTACCACACTGGCGATAAATGCTGCACTGATCAGGACGATCATCACGATGACCGATCGGCTGAAGCAGAATGCCAGGGATACTGAAGCGCGGGCGAATCTTGCCTGGGCTGCCACGATGGCGCTGAACGGCATGAGCGGAATCGGTCTGGCTGGCGGCGATTGGGCATGTCACTCCATCGAGCATTCATACTCTGCGTTGCATCAGGATATCGTGCATGGAGAAGGTCTTGGAGTAATCTTCCCTGCCTGGATCGGATATGTGAGCGATAGAGCCCCAGCGCGTTTTGCCGCCTGGGCCAAAGAGGTTTGGGCTGCCGATAGCGTAGCCTCAGCTCTACATAAGTTCCGCCAAAAGCGGGAAGAATGGGGCATGCCCGGTTCCCTGCGCGATCTGGGGATTAAGGATCCCGAATTGCCAAAACTGCTTGATATCATTATGTCTGGCGCACCGATGGGCCTTGGGGGAGTGTTTAAACTCAAAAAAGAAGATCTTCAGGCCTTATTGGTTCTCGCTTTTTAAGCCGGTTTGCGATGGAGGGATGGTGCTCTGATTTCCGTCCCTCACTGCATTATACATCGGACTCATGATCTCTATGCCGGCTTCGGCAAAGGTATCCAAAATATGGCGATGAAGCTCCGAATAGGTTGATGGCATGGAGTTTGGGCTATCCGAATAGGTATTTAATTCATATTCAACATAATGATCCATCAGGGAGCTTACGTTTACAAAAGGCGGCTTGTTCTTGTTGATCCCATGGCTGCGCAGGGCAGCGGAGACAAGGAGTTCGGATACTGTCTGCCAGGGGACGTCGTAACCAATGGTGATCTTAGTGTGCAGCAATAGATTGCCTTCCCGGGCATAGCTGCTGAAATTCGTAATATTCCCACCCAGTACGATTGCATTGGGGATGCTCACTTCCTCGTTTTTCAACGTTTTGATGCGCACCACCAGTAGCGTGGTTTCCATCAAAATACCCTGTTTATCGCCAATGTGCACATAATCCCCTACCCGGTATGCCCGCATATAGGTCAGAATGATGCCTGCAATGATATTTGCAATGGCAGAAGAAGAACCCAAGGAAAACAGTACACCGACGAAGATGGAGATACCCTGAAACGCTGGAGATCCTGATCCCGGCAGATATGGGAAGATGATCACCACCACGAAGAACAAGATCAAGAACTTGACTATCTGATAAGTGGAATCTGCCCAATCAGGATAGAACCCTTGGAAATGGATATGCCCATTTTCAATCTCATCAAATAGATAGCGCAGAAACTGCAAGATGTACTTGGTTACGATCAACACCACTGCGATGAAGAATAGATTGGGCAAGTAATCAAGAATAGCGTTCCCTACATCCATTAAAGGATTCATGATGTATGCTTGCAATTGCAGGGCAATATGGCGTGTCGGCGGAATTACGAGCAGGAGGAAATACAGCGTGAAGTAGCTAAGCAGCACGATCAATGCAAAGCGGATGAAGCCAATCAGCGTATCTGCCACTTTGGTAAACTGCTCGGTGGATAGGAATCGAATGCCTTTGAACGTAAAACCATCTGGGTTTCGTTGAGCCACAATATCTTTGAGGGAATTCAGGAACAGCACCAGTTTCCGCAACATCCGAAACAGGAATCCGGCGATAAAGATCACCAGTAGGGCTAGAAATACCGTACGCGCGATCATAATCAGGTTTTGACGCAGGTTCATGTGCATGAATCGGGGGATAAACTCAGTTGCTATGGCTTCGTGATAGGCTACCGCTATATCCTTGATGGGGCGCTGCAGTACCAGCGAATCCGCATTGCTAATAGTGAAGATAGGTTTTTCGGCATAGCGGATAGTAAACTCGGATTCTGATTCCAAAATATTGAGGCTATCGCGAAAGAGAACTTTCTGCAAGCCAAGTTCCTCTAATCGCTTACTCACGATTGCCGCTCGCTCGAAGGGTGAAAAACTACCAAGGCTGCTGTAGATGTAAAATACGACCTTGTTTTTATATACCACCGGCGCTTTAGTAATAGTGCTATCTTGTTCTGCAAGTGCGAATACGGGAGTACTTTGTGCTGCCAGTATAGCTGAAGCGATGAATAGCAGGGATATTACCAGGAGCCGCAAGCGCATTATCTTCAATCCTTTTCGATCATTTCCAGAGCATTGGTCCAGCAGAGCTGCACGCAGAGGCTGCAGCCCATGCACTTATCGGGATCGGTTTCGGGGTATCCATCCGCGTCCAGTTCGATTGCCAGATAGGGACAGCGGGTGCAATTGCCGCATTTCACACAGAGTTCCTTATCCTTTAGTTGAGAGCGTTTGTGCCTGGAGGGGATATCCATGAAGTCGGTGATGGGTTTAGGCTGAGCGATGCCGATCAGTTCCTGCACAGAACCGATCCCACGCTCTTGCAGCAGGTGACTGAGTCCACTGGTGAGATGATCGATAATGTCGTAACCGTAGCGCTCCGGCAGAGTGCAGAATTGCACGTTTCCCGCGCCTAAAGCCAGGAAATTGGCCGCGTCATGATGATTCATGGCACCGCCATTACCGGAGATGAATACTCCCATGCTTCCCGCTCTGGCGAGGCTGAGATAGCTGATGGGCAGCACACCTTCGCCGCTCATACCCACAATGATGCCTTCGTCCCATTTACCATTGCCAGGCCGGAATCCCAGACTGGGGAAGGTATTGGCCAGGGTGACGCCCGCTTTCTTGCCGGGATAACGGTCGAAGACAGCTTTGATTGCGCTGATGATGGGATGGATGGCGGTCACGGCCCCGGTGAGTTTGAAGAGTTTGGGGATTTCCGGATCGGATATTTCCATCACCCAATCGATGATTTTGGCGGTCAACGCGGCATCCTGTGCTACGATATCACCCTTTGTGCCATCACCGCCCTGGGGGCAAGAGAGGGAATACTCGATGCCCATCGCTCCAGCAGTTTCCAGCTTTCTGGTATTGGATTGCCAGACAGCTTTGTCAGCAGCATCATTACCGGTTACTGGGCCCCCGGTGGATGCCATGGTGAGGCGATCGGGGTATTCCTTTACCAGACGGGACAGCTCCTGGCAGACTCTATCGATGGGGTGTTCGGACACATTGTCACAATTCGCGAAGGTCTTTCCTTTATCGCCGAAGACAAACATGTACTCGCTGGGGATGTGGATCTCCAGATTGTCAAAAGAGGTTTTCATGATCCCGCCGGCCCAGCCAGCGTCGTAAGCGGCTTTCATCTGGTCATAACCATCTGAGGGCGGTGCGGCGGACAGGATGAAGGGGGAGATCATCTTGCGCCCGAAGAAATCGGTATCCAGAGGGACTGGACACTTCTTCCAGCCGGGGATGCAGTAAGTGCTTTTGGTGGTCTTTTCAGGTGCGGTAAAGGCTTGTTTACCCAGATCAGCGGCAATCCTGAAGGCGATGTTTTTACCGGAGGCAACGGCTTCTACCACGGTTGTGGGGCCATTTACCATGTCACCAGTGCTGTAGATGCCCTCACCCTCGATCTTGAAAGCAGGGCGATTTCCCACCGCGATGATGAGCAGATCGAAGGGACGGAACATCTCAGAGGAGCCCTCTTCGTCCCGGATTAAGGAGGGATGGAAGCTTTCGCCCGCGGGCAGAGTGACCTTCTTGATTTTGAGGCCAACTGTGCGGCCTGCTTCGTTTACCACCTCGCTTACGCGGCTGCGATGACTGAAGTGCACATTGTGCTGTACCAAAATCTCCTTTTCCGTGTTTGTAAGCGGCATTTCGGCGAAGGTTTCCAGCGTGATCATTTCCACATGCTGGGCTCCGGCCTTCGCAACAGTTAAAGCCTGATCGGCGGCTATAGCACCACCCACCAGGGCTATCCTCTTGCCTTTAAACAGGAAACAGCTGGGTTGTTTCAATATCTCCATGCCATAGATCGCGCTTTCATCACCGGGGATATTTAAGTGGATGGGTTCGTTTAATCCGCCCGCGACCAGGACTGCTTTAAATCCTTCATTCAATAAGTGTTTGGGCTCTGTGATCTGCATCTTCTGATGATTCAAATGGAAGCATTCCGCCACCCATAAAAGGTCCGCCATCAGCATTCCGCGATCCAATCTGGCTTCGGGGATCAGGGCTGCCTGTCCGCCAAGTTCCTCGCTCTCAAAGATCTCCGGCTCAAAACCCAATTGGCGTAAGGCTACCGCGGCACCGATACCGGAGGGTCCGCCACCCACGATGGCGATCTTGCTGCCATTGGCGGGGGGAAGCTCAAACTCGGGAGATACGCCCATCTCTCTGGCTTTCTTGATGATGCTGGCTTGCACAGCGGGGATTTGGATGGGCACATCAAACTTCTCGCGGGAACAAGCTGCCACGCAGTGATGATCAGGGCAGACATCTCCACAAATACCACCCAGGGGATTGGAGGCCAATATGATACCGGCTGCCCGTTTAAAATCGGAAGCGCTGCCTCCAGCAGCGGCCATCATAAAATCTGCTGGTGAACAATCACAGGGGCAGGCACTTTTACAGGGTTTCGTGGCGCAATACTCGCACCGGCGGATTTCACTCATCAATTGGGCATCGCTCAAATACATCTCTATCTCCTAAATACATAACATTTTAGATTACACGTTCTGGATATGGCAAGCTCCCCAATTTGTCAAGAACTACGATGTTTGGCATTCCCCCATTTTTAATCCAGCCTTATCTTCAATT
>JAGOKK010000113.1 GCA_017994635.1 Candidatus Cloacimonadota bacterium
TGCCATCTACCCAGAGGATTGATCATGATCTTCGCCTTGCGCCCGTCGAAACGAACCTGATCCTCCATCGCACCAATGGTTGGGTGCACCACCTGTTCGATGATGGCATGCTTGAGATCTTCAAAATCCACTTCGCAGATATCCATGTGATGCGTAGAGATCACCAAAGTATCGAGTTCCACGGGCTTACGCCCCACATATCGGAAGCTGACCTGGCTCTTGGCATCCGGTAACAAGCAGGGAATAGCTCCCGATTTGCGAGCTTTGGCCAGATTGATCAATAGATGATGTGCCAATTCGATCGGTATGGGCATCAGCGATTTGGTCTGATTGCAGGCATAACCGAACATCAGGCCCTGGTCTCCAGCACCTTGATTTCGCGCCAGATCGCCTTCCTGCGCATGCAGGTAATTCTCGATAACGCAATTGTGATCAAAACCCTTGTTGGGATGGATGTAACCGATTTTCTCGATCACGTCGCGAACAATCGGCTCCACGTCGATCCTTACGCTGGAAGTAATTTCACCAGACAGGATTACCCGGTTTTCGGTAGCCATTGTCTCGCAGGCTACGCGAGATAATGGTTCGCGCTCCAGAAAGGCATCCAGGATAGCATCGGAAATCTGATCGCAAACCTTGTCGGGATGCCCCTCCGACACCGATTCCGAGGTAAAAAGGTATCCACCATTACAGGTAGTATCCTTGGCATGTAATGCTGTCATATATATATCTCCTATTTATCACAAAAAAAAGAGCCGGTGCTAAAGGCCGGCCATAAATGATAGGAGCCGCACTTTAGCACATGTTTTACGCGGAGCAAAGAGCAAATTACCGCGGTTTTCACACATCAGCCATCCGCCGGGGCAGTAGCTGACTTCTATAAAAAAAGAAGTGGTACACCTCCGGGGATTCGAACCCCGGACCCACTGATTAAGAGTCAGTTGCTCTACCAACTGAGCTAGAGATGCACACTGTTAGTGCCATGCAAATAAACGGGGCTTTCGTGTCAAGGTGATTTTTCGCATACCCGCATCACTAACGCGGCTCGGCCGTCTATTACTGCTGTGCAAACAGCGATTCAGCGTGATGAAGTCGCCCACTAACGCTGTGCAAGCAGTCTGCTTACGCACAAGGTTCCATCAGCTTGCCGCTATTTCGTTTCGCTTTCTATCGGTATGATGCAGGATCTTTTTGCGCATCCGGATGCAATCCGGTGTAATCTCCAGGAGTTCGTCATCGCCGATGTATTCCATGGCCTGTTCCAGGGAAAAGACGCGGGGCGGAATCAGTTTGATGGCGTCGTCCTTGCCCGCTGCACGGTTGTTGGTTAGCTTTTTGCCCTTGCAGACATTGATCACGAGGTCTTTATCCTTGCTATGCTGACCGATCACCATGCCGGCATAGACTTCGGTATTGGGAGAGATGAAAAAGGTGCCTCGCGGTTGAAAGCTATTCAGCGAATAGCCCAGCGCCACACCGGTTTCCATGGCAATCATCGATCCGTGGCTGGAGCCCTGAATCTCACCCTTGTACTCTTCGTAACCCAGGAAGGCCTGGCTGATCACGCCCGTCCCTCGGGTTTCCGTTAAGAATTCGTTCCTGAAGCCGATCATGCCACGCGAGGGAACTTTAAATTCGAGCCGGGCATATCCGTCCACAGCCGGGGTCATATAGAGCACTTCACCTTTGCGGCGTCCCATGAGATCGATCACCGTGCCTACGTGTTCCTGCGCCACATCCACCAGGGCCATTTCCATCGGTTCGAGGATTTTGCCATCCTCCTCTTTGTACAGCACTCTGGGCTTGGAGATCTGAAATTCGTAACCTTCGCGGCGCATATTTTCCATCAGGATGGAGAGTTGCAATTCGCCCCTGCCTTTCACCAAAAAGGTGTCTGCGCTGGAGGTGCGTTCCACCACCAAGGAAACGTTGGTTTGCAGTTCCTTTTGCAGGCGTTCCCAGATCTTGGAAGAAGTGAGCCACTTGCCGCTGCGACCCATGAAGGTGGAATCGTTGATGATGAATTCCACGCTGATCGTGGGTTCATCGATGCTGATCGAGGGCAGGGCTATTGGATTATCTTTGTCGGCAATGGTCTCACCGATATCGATGCCTTCTATGCCAGCTATGGTTACGATGTCGCCTGCGTAGGCTTTCTTGATTTCTTTCCTGGTCAGGCCTTCGTAACTGAAGAGCGCGGTAACTTTGTAGATCTGCTTGTCTCCATTACGCTTCAGCAGCGCCACTTCATCCCCGGTTTTGATACTGCCATGATGGATCTTGCCGGTAGCGAGTCTGCCCAGATAGTTATCATATTCGATGGCGGAACTGAGCATCTGAAAGGCTTGAGTGCGATCACCGGTGGCATTGGGAACTTCCGCAATCACCAGATCGAGCAGGGGATAGATGTTTTTGGCTTCATCATCCAGTTCATTCACCGCATAGCCATCCCTGCCCGAAGCGTAGATCACCGGGAAATCAAGCTGTTCGCTGCTGGCATTGAGTTCCAGAAAGAGCTCAAACACCATATCCAGCACATCATGCGCCCTGGCATTGGGACGGTCGATTTTATTGATCACCACTATGGGTCTCAAGCCCATGTTTAATGCGTTTTTGAGTACATACTTGGTCTGGGGCATAGGGCCTTCAAAAGCGTCCACCAAGAGCAACACCGAATCCACCATATCCATGATGCGTTGCACTTCTCCGCCAAAATCGGAATGGCCGGGAGTATCCACCAGATTGATTTTATAACCGTGATAATGCAGGGAAGCATTCTTGGAAAAGATAGTGATCCCCCGTTCTTTTTCGATGTCGTTTGAATCCATCACCCGCTCGGTGAGTTTCTCATTGGCGCGAAAGACCCCCGCCTGCCGCAAGATGGCATCGATGAGAGTGGTCTTCCCATGATCGACATGGGCGATGATGGCTATATTCTTGATTTTCTGCATTTTAATCCTTAGTGGGGTTGATTTTCGGGTCAGCATCTGCAGGGGCGGGATTTCGTCAATAAGGATCGGGAAAGAGTTGATGGCGGAGTAGTATTTTTCGATATTTTGTGTTTAGTTGAAATGACATAATCCATGCCCAGCCCCCATGAGACCGAACTGAGAACAAAGCTATTGACACAAATCCCCATCGGCTTTTCTTTGCCCCGAATACTAATCGAATCGGGAGTAAGAGATATGAAAATACCGGGACCTAGCTGGAATCCAACCGTCACTCTGGCCAAGCTGTTCGAAGAGCAGAATCAATTCTTTGACGCGCTTGCCACCTATGAGATGATCGCTCAGAATGATTCTTCCCCTGCCATCAGGGAGAAGATCGAAGCGCTGCACGCCCGCATTTTGAACGACCCCTCCAACCGCTATGATCCCCGCATCGAAAAGCTGTTCACTCCCGAAGAACTGGCTTATCTGAAGATTCTCTCCCATCAGGGTTTTGACAACATGTCGCGCACTCTGGAAAAGCTGAATGAAGGCTTCGCGGGCACCGAACTGGTGTTTGAGGAAGAGGACATTCTGGCGGAGGAATCTGAGCTGGACGCGCTTTCTGCAATGCTGAAGGAAATCGAGCAGCAAGCCCAGCTGAGCCTGATCGAACACTCCGGAGAGTTCACCGATCTCACCGTGTCAGATATGCTGATCGCCATTCTTTCCCGCTTTGACAAGCAGAAGAAACTCAGCGAGATCAGCGTTTCGGAATTTGTGAGCCTGTTTCTTGACCTCCAGAGCCCCAAAAGCTAATTTACAATGCCCAAAGAAGCCCCCAAATACAATAAGCTGTGCGAAAACTGCTTGCGTAAGTGTAAGCAAAACGAGAATACTGCCCTGCTTTCCTGTCCCTTTCACGACCCCATCCCCGTGCAGTTGGAAATCAAGGTCCCGGGCCTGACAAAGCCCCGCGCGAAGAGAAGCTGATGCGCATCATCAGCGGCATACATAAGAAACGCAGACTCTACACCGTCCCCGGACGAAGCACCCGTCCCACCACTGACTTCAATCGCGAACTGATCTTCAGCACCTGGCAGGATTATGAGGGGAAAAAGGTCCTAGATCTCTATGCAGGTACCGGATCATTTGGCCTGGAAGCGCTGTCCCGGGGTGCCCGATGGGTGGATTTTGTGGAATTTGCCAGCCCTGCCATCGCGGTACTGCTGGCCAATATCGAGCTGCTTTCATGCGGAAACGAGTGCCACATTTACCGCAAAAAGGTGATGTCCTTCCTGCAAAATTGTGAAGAAAGCTACGACATCATCTTTATGGACCCCCCTTATGACAAAAACCTGATAAATCCCGATCTGGCATCAATCTACGAACGCAATATCCTCAGTAGCGATGGCGTGATTATCGTAGAGCATTCAGCCTCGGAAAAGATCAAAAGCGATTATCAGGACAGGATCATCAGAGAGAAGACCGGCAATACTACACGCTTTACCATATTGGGGCATTGCAGGCCCGGATGAAGAAGCTATTACCTTTTGTGATTATTAGCACTATACTATTTACATACAGCAAGCCTAGGAGAGAACATGGCAGATACCGATAACAAGAAGTCGCGCACCAAATACCTGGTCGCCGCAGCCTTAGTGATCATCATCGTGGCAGCGATCCTGATCGTTCCCCGCTACAATAAATATGTGATGAACAAGCGCGCTCAGGCTCTGCGCACTGCCCTGGAAGCGGTGCAGAAGAACGTGGACGATTACTGGAAGACCAATGGCAGCATCGGCGGCTACGATCTCGATCTGGCTCTCGTGGAAATGGATCTGCCGGCTAAAACCACAAAGAACTGGAACTTCGCCATCGCCTGGAAGCCCACTGAGATTTACACCACTCAGATGGTGGACAAGCTGAAAGACGTGTCTGAAAACCGCACAGTTTACGTGGCGCCATATAAGATCATCCTGGCTGTCGCCACTGTGGACAATCCCCTCGGCGAAGGCCGCAAAAGTTGGTATAACGGCGACGACAACAGCTATCACGGCTTTGCCTACGACAACATGGTGGAGCCCAACTGGAGAGACATTTTCCCAAATCCCTAAAGCTTTCACCCCCATATTGATACACCGTGAGACCCATCTGAACAAGTGGTTCTCACGGTTTTTTTCATTAACAAAGAGTAAAAGAGAGAAAGAGAAGTGGGACTAATCTAATCCTGATAACCAAAGAGAACTCTGATCCCCATGATGCGCATGATTATCTTGATCTCTGTGTTTAGGGACAATCC
>JAGOKK010000114.1 GCA_017994635.1 Candidatus Cloacimonadota bacterium
TGGAACAACGCCCCATCCAGGCAGGGTGGCGGACTGTGATTGGATAATGCGCTTTCAAGGTGTATCTTGTATGAACTATTAAACGCTTAGCCATATCCCAATGCTCGGAGTATTCAGCCCTACCAAGGTGAAGGTTCAAAGGAGGCAAGCTAGAAGCATAAAACTATCGTAGAAAAAAGTAACTATGGAACATTTCTTGCTTTAGCTAAAGGCAATACAGGGAGGATATCATGAGTAAGAAAAGACTGTATGTTACGCTTTTTGTTATCGCGCTAGCCTTTAGCTTAATGGCAACTCAGGAGCCAGTATTTCCCAAGGGCTGCTTCAATGAATTTCCTCAGCCCCGACATCACAGTTCACGTCTAAACACAAAGACCAGTTCTGACGCGCGACAAGTAGTATGGTCTGAAGCTTTTGAAACTACGTCACCCTGGCAGTTAGAAAGTGGCTGGGAAATTGGGGACCCCACCATAGGTCCCAATGGAGCGGCAGAGGGGCAACACTGCCTTGCTACGGGGCTTGATGATCTGTATGCAAACAACGCCAGTATCACAGCCACCAGTCCCTTGATCACGCTCCCCGCCGCCAGCTATGTGGAGTTGAACTTTAGCGAATGGTTCGAATTGGAAAGCTCCTGGGACTTCGCTTACGTGGAAGTGATCCAGGGCACAAACACCTTCACCATTGATGCCCGTACAGGGACTTCTGGATCGATGTATCGCAATACCTCGCTGAATCTTAGCCGCTTTCAAAATAGCAGTGTCAAGCTGCAGTTCCATCTGGTCAGCGATGGTTCTGTGCCCGCGGCAGGCTGGTATATCGACACACTCAGCATCACCGCTGTGGAACCCCTGCCCATGAATTTGCAGATCACTGCAGTGAATCACAGCCATTACCCCTCGGTGTATCTCAGTGCATCGGTCAATTCACCTCAAGGGTTGATTACCGATCTGAATACCACGCATTTTACTGCTCTGGAAAATGGGATTCCCCAGCAAGACCTTTTCACCGTGATCAGCCCCGGTATTGATCAGATCTCGGCTGCAGATATCGTGTTTGTATTGGATGTCACCGGAAGCATGGGCGATGAGATTGAGTCCGTGCGTACCAACCTGAATAGTTTTATGAACCAACTGCAAGGCGAGGGCATAGATTACCGAGTCGGCTTTGTGGTCTTCGGCGATATCGTCCATGTTTACAATGCTTACCAGTTCTACACAGATTACGCTCAGATCATGGACGTGATCAATGGCATACAATTGGGAGAACACGGCATCGGTAGTGGTGGAGACGGTCCAGAAAATCAGGTGGAAGCCATGGCTCAGGCCGCGCAGATGCAATGGCGACCGGGCGCTTCGCGCAACATGATCCTGCTCACGGATGCCACCTCTCATGAAAGCGACTACGTGACTCCCTGGACGATGGGCGATCTTTTGGCGGAGTATCTTATACCAAACAGCATTATGGTGTTTCCCATTTTCCGGGTAAATGATCCGGAGCAGATGGATCAATATCTGCCCATCGCGGAGCAGACCAATCCCCAGGGCGCTTACTATAACATAATGGACAATTTCAATGCCATCATCACCCAGATCGGTGAGTTTATCACTTCGCTGTATACGGTGCATTTTCGCAGTATGGTACCTTACGAGAATCCCATTACCCGGCTGGTGACTCTGGAAGTACAGCGCGATGGGTTCAGCTCGCAGGATCGAGTCTATTACATCCCTGGAATATCACCTCAGATAAAACGCAGCGACGCACTCTGCACGCTGGATCAAGGTTCCGTCGCATCTGGTCAGGCAATACTTTTCACGGTGGAAATCAACGACCGGCTGGCCCCTTATGTGACTCTTGCTGAGATGTATTGGCGACGTCTGGGGCAGACTAACTACGCTGCCATCCCCATCGTCCAACAGCAGGGGAATATCTATCAGGCTACCCTGCCGGCCTCCGAAGTACATGGCACTGCCATCGAGTATTACATCCAGGCGACCGACGGACAAACCACGAACACTCTGCCCAGTTCCACTCCGCAGTATCAGCCCTATTGCATTCCGATTAACCCCTATACCCATGCCCAGTTTGACGATCTGAACCAAGCTTACGTCGTTGGAGTCATGCTATGCACATCGCTTGAATGCACTGCTCCCACCACACCCACTGTAACCATGTATTACCGTCCGATCGGTTCCTTGACATATCGCAGTGCACAGATGACTAATAGCGGGGGAAACAATTTCAGTGTGACGGTGATGGATGATCTGGGGCTTCTGGGGGCTGAGTTTTACTTCATGGCCGTGCAGGCAAATGGCATTTCAAGCTATTACGGTACGGAGGACGAACCTCTATCCACGGATACCTATAGTCCCAGCGCTCCCGGTACATCACCAGGAATAACCCAACTCCGGGTGTATCCCAATCCAATGAAGAGCGGAGAGCTTGCCAGCTTTTCCTTTAACAGTGCTGAGGATCAATCGGTTCGTCTGGAGATATATAACATTAAAGGGCAAAAGGTGCGCAGCCTCGGACCTCTCAGCATGTCCAAAGGCACGCAATTCATAAGTTGGGATGGCAGAGATTCAGATAAAGAGCGGCTTGGCAGCGGTATCTACCTGTATCGTCTGGTCAGTTCAAAGAGAACGTTCAGCGGCAAGCTGTTGCTAAAGTGAGGAGGAAAAGATGAAAAAGATATTGCTTTTACTATCGGTTTTACTCTGCTGTGTAGCCGCTTTTGGGGCGGGAATCATGGTAACTGATGCCGTCGCGGGAAACTATCTCAGATTAACTGACCTTTCCCTAAACGTGCAGATCATGAATCAAGTGGCCATCACCAGCCTCAGTGCCCGCTTTGTCAATGATTCTGCCGATAGCACTCAAACCAACTACGCCTTTCCCATGCACGAAGAAGCCAGCGCCACTTCGCTGAGTTGGCTGATCAATGGCACCTGGCACGACGCAGTGATCGCCTCGGGCGCGGCGGGACCTATCAATCCTGAAGGGACGGTGATGGATCCCTACATCGATGCCTACATGGGTAAAAGCCCACTCATCTTTCCGTTCACGGAGTATCTTGCAGCCGGAGACACGATCACAATCCAGATGGAATATGTGGAACTGCTGAAATATCATGACGGTGAAGTAAGCTATAGCTTCCCTCTGCATTACGGATACCTGAGCAATCCCGCCTTGAATAGCCTCACTCTCAATATGCTCATCGGAGGCGGCAGAAATGTGACTGCGGCTACTCTGGATGGCTTCCCCGGGGCAGTGATCAACCTCTTGGACGGGCAGGCAGAGATCACTCTGAATCAGGAAAATGTAGCACTGAATACAAACCTGGATCTCACCTACACGCTGGAGATGGAAAACCTGGGCGCGATCACCTTCTCTTCCTTTGTGCAGGATGACTACGTGCCCGATGATCTGGGTAATGGATTCTTCCTGTGTGTGATCGAGCCAGAACCCGGAGTGGACGTGATCCAAAAATACTTTACTTTTGTGATGGATTGCTCCTCCCAGATGTCTGGTAGCTCCATCGAGCAGGCCAAGACGGCCGCGGCGTATATGGTGGAAAATCTGAACCCGGGCGATTACTTCAACGTGGTGAATTTCCGCACGGTTGCCAATACTTTTGCCCTCACTCATGTTCCCTACACACCCGAAAACCGGGACCTCGCCCTCAGCTATATCGACAATCTGGGTGCAGAGGGCATGTGCAGCATCTCGGGAGCTTTTGATACGGCCATTCCCCAATTCAATCTGGCCCCGCCAAATGTAGCCAACATTGTTGTTTTCCTCAGCAAAGGCACTCCCAGTGTGGGCATCGTGGAGACAGACGAATTGGTAAATCACGTGAATAGCTTGGTAAACGCCACGGGCAGGCTGCTAAACATCTTCTGCTTCGGGGTCGGAAATGACGTCAATCCCGCGTTGCTTTCGCAGATTGCCTCAGACAATGGAGGGAGTGCAACCTGGGTGGGGATCAGCGACTTTAGCGAAGTATTGATCGACTTCTATGCCAAGATCAGGAATCCGGTACTGTTGAATCCCAGCATCACCTTCGAAACCTCCATGGGCCCCGTCAGCGAGCTTTACCCGGTGCAGGTTCCCAATTTGTATCTGGGGACCCAAATGCTCCTTTGCGGCAGATACCCCATAGAAACCGCAAACATCGATTTTACCGTGGAAGGCAGCGCTTTGGGAAGCATCATGAGCTACCAATACAAGTCTGACCTCAGCAGCATGGCCATCGACCAATATCGCTTCCTGATGAAAATCTGGGCCAAAATGAAGATCGAACACCTGATGAACCTATATGATCAAATGGATCCTGAGAGCCAGGAGGCCATCGACTTGAGACAGGATATCATCGACATCAGTGTTTCCTATGGCGTTCTCTGTAAGTTCACCAGCTTCAATGATGATGGAGATGATCCTAATGATCCGCCCATTGAGATCCAAGAAGATATCATGCCGGAATTGAGCCCCCGCCTGTTTGTGCTACGGGGTAACTATCCCAATCCCTTCAATCCCAGCACTACCATCAGTTTCGAGCAGAGCTCCACAAAAACGCTGAACTATGTACTGAAGATCTACAATTGCCGCGGACAACTGGTGAAAACCCTCCGGCGAGACAACCTGACGGCTGGCCTGCATCACTTCCAGTGGGACGGTATGGACGAACAGGGACACGAACTCTCCAGCGGCGTTTATTTCTATACCATCCACTGCGGGAAAGAACGGCAAGCGGGTAAGATGTTAATGCTGAAATAGTATCAAATGACTATAGGATGTCTTAAAGCCTTGAATATATGGGTTTTCTTAGGCATCTACCAAAATGAGAACGTGGGCACGGTCGGAAGATCGTGCCCTTACTCGTTTTCGTAACAGAGCCAATAAACGTTGACAGGATTACATGATATCGATTTATTGTCACGCTGATGTCAGCCATCAGTCCGGTTCCCCGGCTTGGCGCTTTGGGAGGTAAGCCGGGCATGGTCGATGGCTGACTGGTTGCCACCAATTATAGAGTGAATTCGTGTTCAGTCGGGTTTATGCCTCGTCACCAAAAATCCATAGCTGAGGCATAAAGCATTGATTGAACAACAGGCTCTTCGCTTGGATCTCCATCGCAAAGAGCTGAACCAACTGAGTCCTACACTAATGGGAGGATTAGATGAAGAAAATTGAGTTGTTTATTATCACTATGCTGTTCGTTATATCC
>JAGOKK010000115.1 GCA_017994635.1 Candidatus Cloacimonadota bacterium
CGCATGGTGAGCAGCGGTCTGACCAAAAACAAACGCAAGAACAATCGCGATACAGACCAGAATAAAAAGGTGGATATCACCACCGATGGCGTGGTTTTGAACCGTAACTATCCTGTTTTTTGGGATATGGACGGAGAAACGAACACATTCAGTTCATACTTCAAGGGTTCTGCTCCCGCCTCAGAAAGCGAAGTACAGAGCATCATCTCCCTGGGCAGAAAACAAAGCTTCGAGCTTGCTATATTCTACCATTCTTCCGCTTCTGGTGCCCTAAATGAAACCATATTCCTGCCAGCAGTAGAATACCCAGATTCCACTTTTCAAGCCTTGCAGGAGCATGCCGAGCTCTATGCCTCAGCCGTTCCCAGGGACTACACAAAAGGGAGCTATATCCTGCACCGGGGCAGTACTTCCAGAGTGGGGAACGCGCGTAACTTCTTTTATCACAGCCTCGGTGTGCCCGCCATGTTGATCGAAGTGGGCGGCGTGGATCGCGATGGCAAGAGCATCATTCATCCCCCGGCCAGGATGCTTAAGCGCATCCAAAAAAGGCACTACGCTGCAATCCTGAAATTGCTGGAAGCATTGTAAGTAAGCAGTTTCACAATCTGATCATGTAATCTTCTACTATTATTGTGGGCAGCGCGCCAATCTCACTTATCTTGTCTACAAAAGACTGCAAAGAAGGAGAATGCCATGTTCGCAAGAGAAATCAAAAGCGGCGTTTACGCGGTGGGCGTTCAGGATTGGGGACGCAGGTTGTTCGATTCTCTCATTCCACTGCCCGATGGCACCAGCTACAATTCATATCTGGTAAAGGGCTCCCAAAAGACGGCAATCATCGACACAGTTGATCCCGATTTTGCCGAGGAATACCTGGCAAATCTGGATAGTCTGGACAAGCTGGATTACATCATCACACTCCATTCAGAGCAGGATCATTCCGGTAGCATTGCTTATCTGCTACAGCGTTTTCCCTCTGCGCAGGTGATCTGTTCCCCGAAAGCTGTGGATTTATTGAAGGAGCATCTCTTGTTGGATCCAGCAAAGCTGCGCGCAGTGCAAGATGGTGAAACTATCTCTTTGGGTGATAAATCTTTACGCTTTATTCACACTCCCTGGGTACATTGGCCCGAAACCATGGTTGCTTACTTGGCGGAAGAGAAGATTCTCTTTAGTTGCGATTTCCTGGGTTCACACTCTGCAGGCAGCGATCTTTACGACAACTCTGATCCGGCCGTGATGGAAGCAGCCAAACGCTATTATGCGGAGATTATGATGCCCTTCAAAAGCCAGATCAGAGGTAACTTACAAAAGGTGCGCGAATTGGATATCGAGCTAGTAGCGCCAAGCCACGGTCCTATCTGGAATCATCCTGAAGCCATCATTTCAGCCTATGAAGACTGGGTGTCCGATCGAATAGAAAACAAAGTAGTTATCCCTTACATCTCGATGCATGGCAGCACCAAGAAAATGGTGGATCACTTTTCCAAAGAGCTTATCCGAAAAGGCGTCAAGGTGGAGCTGTTTGATCTTGCCGTTACAGATATCGGAAAGCTGGCAATGGCGCTGGTGGATGCCGCCACGATCGTGATCGCCAGTCCAACTGTACACGTGGGGCCGCACCCTGTGGTTGCCTACGCCACGCTATTGGCAAATGCCATAAAGCCCAAGGCTCGCTTCGCTGCCGTGATCGGCTCTTACGGTTGGGCGAATAAACTGGTGGATGGCATTTTAGCGCTGATCCCAAATCTAAAGCCCGAAGTACTGGGCGCAGTGATCTGCAAAGGCGAAGCCAAGAGTGGCACTTTACAAGAGCTTAGCGATCTGGCCACACTGATCGCCGAGAAACACCATAGCCTCTAAACATCCCGTATACAAAAGCAAAGGAGCTCCAGCTACATGGGGCTCCTTTTTGTTTGCCCAGAATGCTTGTCTTTAGCCGGTGGACTGAAAGAAGTCCTGACACCTCGCTATAAATAGTGCCGCCCTCCGGGCTGATGGAGGCTTTATCAACGTCTTCAACACCTGTAAAAGTATGATCGCTAAGTAAAACAGAGCTCTTGCTTCGGGAACCTATATCGTAAAGGTGACGGCAGACCGCATAGTATATAGCAGCAAGATCACGATTATCAAGTAGTAGGATTTCGATCCTGCGAGCTTGGGCGGCCCTCGGTTCGTCCTTTTTTGTGCCGGATCATTCTTAGTAGGATGGCTTTACTGCTGCCCATATCGGATACCATTCTGCTCGCACACCCAGCCAGCTGGTACCTGAAGCACATCTCAAACACATCCCAAGCACTTCTCAAGCCACGCTCAGGATGTGTTTGGGATGATCTTAATAGGCACGGTAGATATCAGGTGGGAAGATTTGATCTGGGGCAGAGGTGAAGTGAATCTGACATCCTGGGCGGATAGCACAGATTGCTTTACGCGGCACTAAGAGAGATCAGCATCCCAGGCGGCGGCGATATCTTCAAGATCAAAGCCCTTGCGATATAGCGAGGCGAATACCTTTTCTTTCTGCTTGAAGGGGGGTAATTCCCGGTATTGATGGCGAAGTTTATCGATCATCTGCCGCAGAGAATTTCTGCTGTCTTCAGGATCGATGGCTTCACTGAGCAGCGGCAGATAGAGGCTTTCCGGGATTCTGTGAGTGAATAGTTTTTGGATGATGTAGCGTTTGCTTTTGGCCCGGTCGAGCAGGCTCCGGATCAGGATTTCAGCAAAGCGGGAATCGTCAATATACTTCTTGTCTTTGGCGATGGCAATGGCTTTATGGATTAGTGAGGGGTGAAACTCCTTGCGGGCAAGGTACTCCCGGCACTGCTGCTCGCTGTGCTCGGCTTTGGCCTGATACTCGCCCAGCAGCCACCAAACGCGGTTTTCCAGCAGTTTCCGCAGTTCCTGCTCCTGGGCTTCATCAAGGTCCAGCTCACAGGCAAAGGGGTACATACTGCGGAGGGTTCTGATATCCAGAACCCCCCATATTTCATTGTCCAGGCTCACATACGCGGCCCGGCTTTTGTCATTCTTCGTCCAGTACTTCAGCTTCATTGGCTGTGGGCGCTTCAGTGAACTCATCGGGAGTAATCTTGGCGCGCAGTTTGGATTCGATCTCTTCCAGAAGTTGCGGATTTTCAGTGAGATAGATCTTGGTCTTATCCGCTCCCTGACCAAGTTTATTGTCGTTGTAGGAGTACCAGGAACCCGATTTCTTTACGATGTCGTGCATGCTGGCCATATCCAGGATGATATCCAGATGAGAGATTCCCTGTCCAAAGATGATGGGGAATTCCACGGTCTTGAAGGGTGGTGCAAATTTGTTCTTTACTACTTTCACCTTGGTGCGGGCGCCGATTACCTGCGGTTCGCCGCTGCCTTCCTTGATGGCGCCACCGTAGCGAACTTCAAGGCGGAGAGAAGAATAGAACTTCAGAGCTACGCCGCCGGTGGTGGTTTCAGGATTTACAAAGGCCGGAGTGCCGATCTTCATACGAGTTTGATTGATGAATACCACCGCGGTGTTGCTTTTGGATACGATGGCGGTAAGCTTGCGCAGAGCCTGACTCATCAGACGGGCTTGCAGGCCTACATGGCTGTCGCCCATATTACCTTCGATTTCCTGACGGGGAACCAGTGCTGCCACAGAATCCACGATGATAAGATCAACAGCGGAGCTGCGCACGAGGGTCTCGGCAACTTCCAGGGCCTGTTCGCCTCCATCGGGTTGGGATAAAAGCATATTATCTGTCTGCACTCCGAGGCGCTTGGCATAGGCCACGTCCAGGGCGTGCTCGGCATCGATGAAGGCTACGATTCCGCCCTGCTTCTGGCATTCTGCGGCGATGTGCAGAGAAAGCGTGGTTTTACCGCTGGCTTCAGCGCCGTAGATCTCTATGATCCGGCCTTTTGGAATGCCCCCAATACCCAGGGCGATATCCAGATTGAACGCACCAGTGGGAATCACATCAACGGTTTGGATGGGTTTATCGCCCAGGCGCATCAGGGTGCCTACGCCGAAACGCTTTTCCAATTGAGACATTGCGGTTTTTAGGGCTGCATCTTTGTTTTTATCGAGCATCTTACCTCCATTTATGATAGATTATATTGCTGTAACTCAGTGTAGATGGGGCCTTGTGGCCTTAATGTGCTACGATACAGGGTGATGGTATCCCAGCTAAGTAGATCATGAGTGACGGGATGAGCCAGCACGGCTCGTTCAAAGTCGGGCTTTTGAGGGGCTTTGATCCGGCCCAGAGTGATGTGTAGCTTCAGGGCTTTGGCATCAGCATCAAGATCCATATGGCGTAGGGCCTTTAACAAAATGCGGCTAAAGCTGTGCAGGCCGCGGTCTTCTCCAGATAGTTTGAGCCAGAGCAACCGGGGATATTTCGCGGGAAAGAGCTCAAAACCCTCTGCCTGAAGTTTCGCAGCACTCAGCTTTGCCGCTTCCTGGGAAATGGCTTGCTGGATCTCTTTCAGCAGATGATCAGGTGCTTCTCCAATGAAGTTCAAAGTTAAGTGCAGATTATCCGGTGTCACCCAGTTAATCCCGCCCGGGGAGAGCTTTTTGAAGCTATCCAAGGTCCTGATCAATTCTTCCTTCAGGATGTGGGGGACTTCCAAGGCGACAAACAGACGCATCAGCGCTTGTAACCGATGTCCATGAGGAACTTTTTGCGATGGGTGATGTCGGTATCCAGCTCAGTTCCTTTGGGTGAGGAACCGTCGATCACTCCCAAAATGCCAGATCCCTGCTCGCTTTTGGCTACTATTACCTGCACGGGATTGGCAGTGGCACAAAAGATATTCACGACCTCGCGGCAGTCTTTGATCCCGGGTAACACATTGATGGGAAAGGCGCCTCGCATGATGATCAGAAAGCTGTGACCGCAGGCCAGACGATGCATGTTTTGCACTGCAAGATCGATTAATTCGTTGTCAGTACCTTCCTTGCGGATCAGACACGGTCCCGAGGCTTCGCAAAAAGCCAGGCCAAATTTGATCCCGGGAACGCTGTTTACCATCACTTCATACAGATCCTCTACGGTCTTGATGAAATGACTCTGCCCCAGTATGATGTTGCAATCTTCAGGAAAATCCAATGGCAGGTTTTGCAGTTCCATCAGGCTACCTC
>JAGOKK010000116.1 GCA_017994635.1 Candidatus Cloacimonadota bacterium
ATCGGGATGCCTTTCTCTCGTACCTCCAAGCTCTTTTCATACTCCTTTTCACCTGCCACCCAGATGCGGTCGTTCCCGGGGAATAGTTGCGAATGTTGAAGCTGGGAACAGATGTCGGTTACGATGGCTTTAAAGCTCTCGATCTCGGTGAAAAAATCGATGTTGATCGCCACAAAGAAGTGTCCCAAACGATAAGGGGCAGCGTTTCCTGCCTCATCTCTGCCCAGGAGCATATTCAGATAGCTGCCATTTTGTAATGCAGCGCAGAGGATCTCCACCATTGCGCTGAGACCGTAACCCTTGTGGCTGCCACTGAGTTCATCGGTTCCGCCAAGGGGCAGCATTGATGCGGTTTGATCTATCAGGTCTTTCAGCAGGCTCGATGTATGGGTGTGAGCTTCTCCTTGCAGATTGATCGCCCAGCCTTCTGGAGTAGCCTTTTCTTCGCGCGCCAGTTGCTCGATCTTTCCCCTTTGGGAGATGGACGTGGCCGCATCATAAAGAAAGGGGTAAGGAAGGTTTGTAGGGGCTCCAAAACAGATGGGATTGGTGCCCAAAAGGGGAGAAACACCGCCGGTGGGGCAGATCGAAGGACGGGCATTGGTGAATACCAGGCCCAGCATGTCCTGTTTGGTAGCCATTTCTGCATAATAGCCGCAGATCCCGAAATGGGTGGAATTGCGCACAGCCACGGCGCCCAGTCCATAAAGCCTGGCCTTTTCGATTGCCGTCTGCATCGCTTTATGGGCCACCACGTGACCCATGCCATGATTCCCGTCCCATACCGCTGTGGCATAACGATCCCGGATTACGTCGATCTTCGTCACAGGCCTCTGAATGCCCTGTTTAATGCGGTCGTAATACATCTTCAATCTGCCGATGCCATGGGATTCAATCCCACTGAGATCGCTGGCGATCAACACATCGCTGCAGATCCTGGCATCTTCTTCCGGAACTCCTATTTTCACAAAGACTTCCATCATGAAGTCGTACATTTGCTGGACGGGTAGACGTAACATCACACTTCTCCTTCTGTAAAGATCGCCGCGTTCAAGGGTGGGAAACCGTTGAAGCAGATCGATGAATAGCTCCTAGTGTATGCTCCTGTGGTAAAGATATACACTTTATCGCCGGGGATGGTGGTATCTGGCATGTGATACTTAAAGTTCTCATACATGATGTCCATGCTGTCGCAGGTAGGTCCAGCCAGGATGATCTCATCCGCCATCCCTTCCCGCTCAAAATAGATGGGGAACTTTATGGATTCGTCGATGGTCTCGATCAATCCGCCAAACTTCCCGATATCCAAAAAAACCCATTGATACATGTTATTCTTGGATTTGCGGCTGATATTCACCACCTCACTTACGATCAGCCCCGCATCGGCAACCAGAGAGCGGCCTGGTTCCAGAATGATATCTGGGATGTTTTCCCCAAAATCTTCCGTGATGAATCGCATGATTTCATCAGCATATTCCTGTACGGTGTAGGTAGGATCCACATATGATGCTGGAAATCCGCCACCCAGATTGATCATCTTCAGCTCGATCCCATCCTCAGCGACCGCGTCAAAGAGATACTTACAACGGGCTATGGCGTCGTCCCACTGACCGATGTCACGCTGTTGCGAGCCCACGTGGAATGAAAGTCCATAGGGCGTCAACCCCAGATCTCTGGCTTGCAAGATCAGGTAGTATATGATGTCGGAGTGTGAACCGAATTTCCGGGAAAGCGGCCAGTCTGCACCGGTACCTTCCGTTAGAATGCGAAAGAACACCTTGGCTTGAGGGGCGGCAGCGGCAATGCTGAGCAGATCGTTTTCGCTATCTGTGGCAAAGAGCCGCACCCCTTTCTGATAGAAATACTCAATATCTTTGCGTTTCTTGATCGTATTGCCATAGCTGAGCCGGGAGGGATCCACTCCCAGATCCAGCATCATATCAAGTTCATAACGGGAGGCGATATCAAAACACGATCCCTTGGTGTTCAGGAGCGTCAAAATCTCTTTCATCGGATTAGCTTTTACGGCATAATAGATCTTGGCCTTAGGAAAACTAGCGGTGAGCTCTGCATATTTGTGCCCGATCAACTGCAGGTCCATCACCAAGGTGGGAGTAGGTAGATCCTTTGCGAAGTGTTTAATCTGCTCAAAGCGCTGTGGATCAATATAGCGTTCCACGTTGAAATGATATGCTTCTTTGTACATGGCAAGTCCTTCGTTCGATAATGATCCGATCAAGCTATTTGGGGGCGGCAATTATGTCAATCGATTATGCTTTCTAGCTCCGCCATTATTGAATAATGGTAACTCCTCCCTCCTCAATGATGCCCATATCTGCTCTCTTCGGACCAGTCTTGGGATTACACGTGCTCAGCATTACGGACAAGGCTCAAGTCCCCCAAGCGGGGAGCAGTAAAGAAATACAATGGATCCTACCTGATCAGTGTCACCTTTTTGCTGCTGACCCTACGGCCATTCACCATCAGATTTACAATGTAAACTCCGCTGGAGCATCTCTGATCATGAGCATCTCTGGCATCCCAACAGGTGATTTGCTCGCCCGATTTCCTGGGATCGAGCGCTATGCTTTTTACCCGCTGCCCTTTGATGTTATAGATGGTAATGCTTGCACGTTGCACGACTGTATGTTTTGCCCTTGAACTGCTTAGGGCACTTACCTTGATATTGGTAAAAGCGGAAAAAGGATTGGGGTATGCTGTCAGATTGACTTCAGGTATGGCTGGAACTACAGGATCAAGATTTGATACATAGGACTCTGAGCCATATTCAAAGCATCCCATATCGATCCTGCCATCCCACACCCGGTGATTGCCGGCCAGGTCATAGGGAAGCAAAGCCAGGCCCGTGGTATCGGGAGTGGCAGCGTTTATGCATGGTGAGGATGCAGCTAGCTGCGCAAAAAAGGGGTTTTCGGAATGTAAACTATACAAGTTCGGATTATCGCTGATATTGGTGGTGCCATATTCCACGAAGCAATTGGGCCCGGTGATGATCCCCTGAGTTCCGCCGCGGATGTTGTTGTAGTCCAGAACGATATTGGAAATCGGCGAAATTGGTACTGTCATCACCGATAGCTCATAATTGCACAGTGGATTGTAGAAAACGTTGTTTTGTAGATGGTGGTCCCCGATCAGGAACAGCGCTGCCGGCCAGCCCTCAAGGTTTACAAAGGTATTGTTCGTGATCTTGAAGCTCTCGGTACTTTGATTGCCAAACGTTATCGGGGGATAAGTGTCGTTACTCATGTTACTAAATAGGCATCCGGTTATGTTTACCTTGAGCGGAGCATTGTCGTTCAGGCCATCAGTAATAGCAAGGGCAGTCTGACCGGGAGAAGTCTCGATATCACTGAAGATACAATTCTGGATGGTCAGAGAATCGTTTACTGAAATATGAAACATAACCATGGGATCCTCTCCAGGATGATTGTAAACTGACCGGATATTGCGGAACTCGCAGTCGATGATGGCGCCACCTTCCCACTCCGAAGAGTAGATCCCCCCCATCTCCAAAGCATCAATATTGTAAACCTTGATATCCTTGAGCAGAACGTTAATCGGCTCTGTAAGCATTATACTGCCACGAGGATGAGCAACGAGATCTCGAATAACAATATTTGAGAACGAAGAATTGCTTAATGACGACCCATTGACAATAGACTGCAAAGCAGCAGGAATGGAAGATGTGATCGCAATACCTGACACATCGATATTTACGCAGGATATTCCCGATACAACACAGTTATAGATACCTTCAATGCTGTTAGTAAGCACAAGCAGAGTGGAGTCTGGCCCGGCCCCAGAAATATTCACATGGGACTTGATGGGAACCATGGGATTAAATTGATCCTCACTGGTGTATATTCCCGGCAGGATGTGTACGGTTTTGGTATTGGTGCTGTCCGGGGCGATTTTGTGTATTGCCTTGGCGATGTTTCTCATGGCTTGTTCCGGAATCAAACCGCTGTTGTCGTCGTCCCCCTCAGGACTTACATAGATATCGCAGTTTACTTCCTGCCGAAATGCGCAAAGATAATGATAGTTATCACTGTAACCCTGTGTTTCTGTGAAATTGGCATGACGGCCAAAGTAGAAATCTCCCGGATTGGGTACCGAGACCATGTCCAGATAGATCTCCAGATTGGTCATCAGATCGGTTACCCTGATGTCACAAGGGTTTGTGCTGTAGTTTTCGTACACGGAGCAGCGATTGACCTCATCGAAAACGATGTCTGGGGTGACACTTCTGGTACTCATGATGAAAATGCCACCTCCCGAAGCGGAGGCATGATTGCCGTGAACCTTGGTTCCAGCCAGATATAGTGAGGACTTATAGGCTGAAATACCTCCTCCTAATACTGCCCGGTTATTCTTAACCACGCAGTTAATGATACTCACGCTGCAATTGATGCGGACAAAAACTCCGCCACCCCATCTCTCGTCCTGAGCCCCAAAGGGATGACCGATGCCGTGTTCCAGGGTTAGCCCCCGCAGGGTAACGCCTTGTTCTTCATTGACGAATCTCACGCAAGGATTGGCGTTGTTGCCATCGATGATCGTGGTACTGATGAAGCTGCTGTCACCGGTGGCTGCTTCCAAAGAGCAGAGGGTGATTATCTTACCGCCAAACACTACATTCTCAAAATACCTGCCCGGATACACCATGACTGTATCACCATTATTACAATCATTAATGGCGCTCTGGATGCTGGTGTAATCCTGTGAACCATCCTGGGCGACGGAGCGGGTTAGGGCGGATAAAGGAAGTACAAAGATAATGCACAGAGGAATATAGATAATCAGGAATCGGATAGCCAAGTTATAACTGAGCATAAGCCGGAGATGATCTGTCAGAGCCGGCATAAATGCCAGGTTACTTATAGTTGTATTGCTTTTTCTGGATGTCTTCATATCATATATTCCTCTGTGTTCCATTATGTTACTTCAGCATGAGCATCTTTTTGGTGAGGCTCTTGAAGATATCTGAATTATGAATATTGAAACTAGTGTGATCGCCGTATATTCCACCTCCCCAGAATGCATAATTATCATGGATTTTACACCAACCAATAGAAACCGCTTGGCTGCGATTCTGCATACTG
>JAGOKK010000117.1 GCA_017994635.1 Candidatus Cloacimonadota bacterium
GTGGAACGTGTACGCTACATCAAAGCAAAAGCTATGCGGAGGATGAAGATAACCCTGATACAAGATACTCACAGAGAAAGCAGCCAGCCCTCCCAACTGCCTTATCACTCCACATAATACCTTGTACCAACCACTTTATTCCCCGTTCAACTGTCCAACTGTTCAACTGTTCACTTTTCACATTCTCGATTTTTTCCCTCTTCCGGTTCCCTCGCATCAGAGAATCCGCTCAGGTACCGGTCATGCAAAGGCACGACTATTATACGACCGGATGGACAGACGCTTAGCCCGCCTAAAACCGGGTATAGTTAGAATTGGCATAATCCATGCCCAGCCCACCGCCCAATATTGTATGGGGCTGGAGCCTCATGCCCCGTTTAATTATGTCATTGAGGAAACTTTATAAGATGCTAGGTATGTGACACATAACGCATTACCAAAACAAGAGACCAAAAAAAGAAACCGGCATTCAAGAACCTGCTGAAGGCCTACAGCGGCAAATGAGACGGCCAGGCGAATAAATACAATTCCCGGCTGGACCGCATGCACGTGATTCCGCCGCAGACCAAACATAATCGCCGACTGACAGTGATTTCATGCAATCTCAAGCTGTTGATTCAATCTTCCAGAAAGAGAGGAACTATCCTCATGGACGGAAAAAATCTCATAGACAAGTCGCGAATCGGGGAGCAGAGCTCAATGATCTTGCCACACTTCTACCAGGCTAGCCGGAGCAGCAGCCTTGACAAAATCCGCCCTTTGAAAAACGCTGCAACAAATTGAAATTTAAGGCAGTAAACTGATGAGAAAATACATAGTGTCTATTCTGGGCCGACCCAATGTGGGAAAGTCCACTTTGTTCAACCGTTTGTCTCGCAAACGCACAGCGATTGTGGATTTCGAGGCAGGGATCACGAGGGACCGCAAGTATGAAGATGTAGAGTGGAATGGCAAGGTCTTCAAGATCATCGATACCGGCGGCATCGTCTATGACAGCAACGAGCCCATGGACAAGATGATCATGCATCAGGCCCTGCTGGCGATCGACGAGAGCGATGTGATCATCTTTATGGTCGATTCCCAGACGGGATGCACCGATCTGGACAAAGCCATCGCCAAGATTCTTTACCCCCACCGCGATAAAGTATTTTTGGTGGCAAATAAAGCGGATAGCGAAAAGCTGGAATGGGAAGTGTATGACTTTCTGCAGCTTGGCTTTGCCGATGCCTTCCCGATCTCGGCATCGCACGGCAGAAACACCGGCAATTTCCTAGATGAACTGGTGAAGATGATGCCTGAGACCATGGACGCAGGGATCGAGGAACCCAAACAGGCTACTCGCATCGCCGTGGTGGGCAAACCGAATGTGGGAAAATCCTCGATCGTGAACCTGCTATTGGGTGACGAAAAGCAGATAGTGACCGATATCCCCGGCACCACTCGTGATTCCATCGACAGCCCTTTCCGCTATCACGGCAAAGAATACGTGTTGATCGATACTGCCGGATTGCGACGCAAGACCAAAGTGACCTATGGAGTGGAATATTTCAGCGTGATGCGCACCATCGAAGCGGTGGATAGATGCGATATCGTGGTGCTGGTGCTGGATGCCAACGAAGAGATCTCGCAGCAAGACCTGAAGATAGCTTCCTATGCCCAACGCAAAATGAAGGAAATCCTGATCGTCTTCAATAAATGGGATCTGATCGAAAAGGATACCGGCAGCACTGGCAAGTTCATCAAAAACCTGCATTATGAGATGCCCTTCCTGCAGTTCGCCCCGGTGATCTTCATCTCAGCCAAGACGCATCAACGCATTCATAAGGTAATGGAAGCAGTTGCCAGGATCGAGGAGGAAAGCGAAAAGAGGGTTCCCACATCGGAATTGAACCGGTTTATGGAGACTGTCATAGCACGCAGACCGCCCACACATCCCACCGGAAGGCATGTGAAGATTTTTTACATAACTCAAGCAGCAGTTAAGCCTCCGGTATTCATCTTCTTTTGCAATACCCCGGCTTTGATCACGGAGAACTATCGTAAGTTCCTAAACAATCAGATCCGCGAGATGTTTAAGTTTGAAGGAGTTAGCATAAAGCTGATCTTTAAAGGACGCAGCAAGGAAGAGATTGAGGATGAACAGCGCAAGTGATTTGATGCCCCTTTTCGCCTATTTTTTGGGCAGCATCCCGGTCGGCTGGATCGTGGCGAGGCTCTTTTTCAAGACCGATATACGCAGCAAGGGTAGTGGCAACATCGGCGCCACCAATGCCCTGAGACAATTTGGCACCGCCGTGGGGCTGATCGTATTGCTTCTCGATATGAGTAAAGGCATCATAGCGGTGCTGCTGGCCAAAAGCATATATGGCAGCGGCGCGATGATGGTGGTGATCTGCGGCCTTTTGGCGATCCTGGGGCACGTCTTCCCCATCTGGCTGAAGTTTAAGGGTGGAAAGGGTGTGGCAACTGCCGCGGGTGTATTTATCGCCCTCACTCCTATTTCCCTGTTAATCGCGCTTCTGGTCTTCATCGTGGTCGTGGCCATCACACGCTATGTGTCTCTGGGCTCGATCATGGCCGCACTCAGTCTGCTGGCGGTGAATGTGATAAGCATTTTCCGGCAGCCACACAAAGATTACGCGCTGCTGATCCTGGTAGTTCTGATCGTAGCCATGATCATCTATAAACACAAAGAAAACATCGCCCGGCTCATCCGGGGGAATGAGAATAAAATAAGCTTTACGAGGAAAGGAAAAGCCTGATGTGTGGAATATTGGGAGTATACGGTAACAAAGACGCCGCCAAGCTGGTGGCATTGGGCCTTTTTGCCATCCAGCACCGGGGGCAGGAAAGCTGTGGCATGGCTGTATCGGACGGACGGATTATTCGCCTGCGCAAAAAGATGGGCCTGGTGAAGGAAGTATTTAGCGCGGATAAACTGGCGGAATTGCCCGGTAAAATCGCCATCGGACACGTGCGCTACCCCACCAAGGGCTCAGCCACGGAGTTCAATACCCAACCGCATGTGGTGGAGACGCTTGCTGGGCCGGCATACGGGCTGGCTTCAAATGGCGATCTGGTGAACTACAATGCCATGCGCGCATTTCTGGAAAAGGAAAACGTCTATTTCAAGAGCGATAACGACGGCGAACTGCTAGTGAAATACATCGCCTGGCAGGTGATGCGCAAGGGCGAAGGGATCATCGAAGCCATCCATCATCTCATGCGGGAAATCAAAGGGGCTTATTCCACAGTGCTTTGCACTCGTGACGCCATGTATATGTTCCGCGATCCGCACAGCATCCGTCCCATGGTTTGGGGCAAGATGGATGACGGCACGGTGGTGGTGGCCTCAGAGAGCTGCGCGCTGGATACTTTGGGAGTATATGATCGCAGAGAGATACCGCCAGCAGGTATCGTAAAGGTAAACGAAGATGGCATCAGGGTGATCGAGAATGATCCTGATCTCTACCGAACAGTAAAGCGTCCGCAGCATTGCATATTTGAGCATATCTACTTTTCCCGGCCGGATAGCTTTCATTTTGGCGAGGATGTATTCCATGTGCGAGAAAAGCTGGGCGCGACTCTGGCAGCGATGGATAAAGGGCTGAGGGCAGACTATGTGGTCCCCGTACCCGACTCATCGAATTTCATCGGACTGGGCTATAGTAATGCTTCGGGCATCCCCTTGTCCCTGGGCTTGATCCGCAATCACTACATCGGACGTACTTTCATCAAGCCAGAACAGACCATCCGCGATGAAAGCGTACGGCAGAAGTTTAATGTTTTGCCAAATTTCTTCAAGGACAAGCGGATCGTCCTGATCGACGATAGCATCGTCCGCGGAACCACGATCCGCAAGATCGTGCGCTTGATCAAATCTGCCGGTGCCAAAGAGATTCATCTGCGCATCGGAAGTCCCCAAGTGCGATATAGCTGCTATTACGGCATCGATACCCCCAGCCCCAAAGAACTGGTGGCCAATTGCCACAGCCTGGACGAGATCAAAGCCAGGGTGGAAGTGGATAGTCTCAAGCACATCGAAATAGAGGGGTTACGATCCTGCGTAGAGAGTCCCAACGATTACTGCTATGCGTGTTTTAACGGGAATTATCCCCTGGGAGTGGCTGATGCCAAAGATGCCTGATTTTTCCGAACTTTGCGCCAGGTTCAATGCACTGAACGTAGTGGTACTGGGCGATATGATGCTGGATAGCTATCAATGGGGTAAGGTGCAGAGAATATCGCCAGAAGCACCGGTTCCGGTGATTGAGATCAACCGGGAGGAATATCGCCTGGGCGGAGCGGCCAATGCTGCCCTAAACCTCAGTGCTCTGGGCGCAAACGTGATGGCCATTGGTCTGATCGGAAACGGCCCCAACGGGATAAAGATGCAGGAACTCTTCACCTCCAATCATCTGGATTCCTCGGGATTGATCAAGGATGCTAGCCGCAAGACCACCATCAAGACGAGGATCGGAGCGGCGAATCAACAAATCGTACGCATCGATCACGAGGATACGCATTACCTCAGCCCAGAGATTGCCGCTTTAGTAAAGACAAAGCTGGAACGCCACCTAAAAGCTGCAGATATGCTGATTATCGAGGATTATAACAAGGGTCTGCTGAGTCCGGAACTCATAGCCCTGGTGCTGCAGCTCTGCTGCGAACAGGGAATCCCAGTGAGTGTGGATCCCAAGCAAAAGAACTTCTTTGCCTATGAAGGAGTGGATATCTTCAAGCCGAATTATATCGAGTTGCAGAGCAATCTGGGACAGAAGTTTGAAAGTGAGCCAGAGTTCTTTGCCGCAGCCGGAGCGCTATTGGAACGCATGGGCATGAAACATCTGGTGGTGACTCGGGGCTCGAAAGGGATGTATATCTTTCGCAAGGGCGTACAAGCCCTGCATTTGCCGAGCCTTGCCCGCGAAGTGTTTGATGTCTCCGGTGCCGGGGATACTGTGATCAGCGCGCTCAGTCTGGCCTATGCCGCCGGAGCGGAAATCGCTGATGCTGCAGCCTTTGCCAGCTACGCTGCGGGAGTCGTTTGCGGCAAGATGGGAACAGCCAG
>JAGOKK010000118.1 GCA_017994635.1 Candidatus Cloacimonadota bacterium
ATGCTCGCGGTATTTGAGATTGTGGATCATGGTCTTGAGCGGTTCTTCAAAGGGGTAAACGCTGCGCGCCAGCTCAAAATCAAAATCCAGATGGCGGCAGTTTTCACAGACGCCCTCATCCAACACGCTTCCGCACTTGGGACATGAGGATTCGCCAATGCTCTGCACTCCGGGGGCACATACATCACACAGCATGGCTTTACCGTCTGGGAGCTTCCGATGGCAACTTTGGCACACGGGAGGGATCATCAGGTCAATTGCCAGCATCAAAGTATCGCTCAATAGCCTCAAAAATCTTCCTGCCATCCTGGCTGCTCACACTGTCGGTAGACGCGCGTTCCGGATGCGGCATCATGCCCAGTACGTTCCGTTTCTCGCTGATGATACCAGCGATATTGTCGATGGCGCCATTGGGATTATCCATCAGCTCACCTTTGGCATCACAATAGCGAAAGAGAACCATATCCTTGTCCTGCAGGCGCTTCAGTCCATCTGTATCAATGAAGTAATTGCCTTCTTTGTGCGCGATAGGGATATCCAGCACGGTTCCCGGCACGAGCTCTTTACTGAAGGGGCTGTTGGCGGTTTCCACCCTGATGTACTGATGGCGGCAAATAAACTTCAGATGCGCATTCATCAGCAATGCGCCGGGCAGTAGTCCACTCTCGGTGAGGATCTGAAAACCGTTACAGATTCCCATCACCAAGCCGCCTTTGTTGGCAAAATCGATCACTTCTTTCACGATGGGCGAAAAGCGCGCCAAAGCGCCGCATCTCAGATAATCGCCATAGGAAAAACCACCGGGCAGGATCACCAGGTCAGGATTGGCAAGGTCATGATCCTTGTGCCAGATCAGAGATGCCTCATGCCCGCGGGTGGTAAAGGCTTCATAAGCGTCATGATCGCAATTGGAACCGGGGAATGTGATCACGCTAACCCGCAACTTACATTTCCTCCAGCTCAAAGTGGTAAGCTTCCGTATTGGGATTTGCCAGCAGACTGTCGCAGATCTTTTCCACCTGCTTGCCGGTCTGTTCTTTATCCTCGCTGTCAAAGCGAATCTCAATGTATTTGCTGATTCTGGTTTCCTGCACTGTATCGAATCCTAAATTGTGCAGGGAATTGGTGACGGCTTTTCCTTGCGGATCCAGCACGCTGGGCTTGAGTTGTACGAAAATCTTGGCTTTTAGCATGGCACTTCCACTCATTATTACTCTAGGATACCAGCCTTTAAAGCTACGTGATTTAGTCAACTGATTTGTTTGGGGCACAAGCGTTGCCCTCTCTTCACTCGTAGATAACCTGACCTCATCCCAAGGACATCCTGAGCGGAGCTTGGGATGTGTTTGGAATGTGTTTGGCTTGCATGCGAGGTATCAGGCAGTTTGATTGCGTCCCGGAGTCAGGAATAATGAGAAAAGCCACGACAAATCATGATTGTCGTGGCCATGGAATCGTCGCACTGAATCTCTATGATGTCTATTTGAGCAGGATCATCTTTTTGCTGGAGCTAAACTTTCCGGTGCGGAGCTTGTACAGGTAAATGCCTGGGACACAGCGTTTACCCTTATTGTCGTATCCGTCCCAATCTATCTGGTGTTCTCCTGCTCCTTTTGAGCTAAGTCTCATTCTCTTGACTAATTGCCCCCTGATATTGAATATCTCCAGTTCCACGGGAGCCTCCTCGCGTAGTTTGTAAGTAATGGTAGTGCTGGTTCCAAAGGGATTGGGATGATTCCCCCTCAGGCTGAGCGGCGGGATCTGCTCTGCAACGGGGTCTTCGGTGGCGATAGGTTCCGGCAGGGATGTGGCGAAAATGCTATGCGGCATGGATTCTTCGAAAGTTAAGTTATCGAGGTGATACTGCTGCCAGTACAGGGTCGCATTATCTTCAGAGTAGCTGGTAAAAATGCTGTGAATGGTTCCTGAAGCGATTTCCTGGATACTCTGCACAGTACCGCTGCCATTGATGGCGGCATGTTTGACCACATGGATGGGATTGCTATGGTCGATCCAGAAGAACGAGTACGCGCCATTATCGTGTTCCACCAGGCGTGCACCCAAATGCATCGATCCGTCACCAGGCATCAGAAGGCCGGATGGGCCAAACCTGAGATTGCCGCCAGCATCCATCACATGCAAATAAGCACCTACCAGTTCTTGCTGAGCCAGAAAGCAGATGTGATCATTCACCTGCAGGGAAACGATGTCGTTATAATACTGCCCGGGGTTGCCGATCTGGAGTCCGGCACTATCCCATTGGATAACGCCGGTGGCGTCCACCTTCTGGGCGCGAATATACTTCATATTAGTGCCAAATCTGGAGAAGCAAAAATATGCGTCGCCAAGCCTCACTATGCTCTGTATGCTGGAATCCAAATACTCGGGATCCGGGGTAAAAAGCAGTACTCCATCAGTTCCCCAGCCAGTTTCGATCTCTCCCTCGGTATCAATGCGAAACGCGCGGATTTGCTCCGTATTGGTTTCCTGATCGAAGATGGTAATGGCCACAAAGCGGTCATGAACTCTAATCTGGTGCAGATAGGGGTGAAAATACAGATCCCGTCCTCCATTCTCCCAGAGGACTGCTCCACCTGAGACTTTTTGTGCCTTGATCTTCTTGGTCAGGAAAGGATTATCGTTTTCCGCAGCCCAAAAAATGTAGATATCGTCTCCGTCAAAGCCGAGTCTTGTACCGCCCACGGAAGTATCCGTATCTGCTAGTAAAAGACCGCCATCAGGATAGATTTGCTCACCGTTATCGTCTATTTCCTGATAGTACATTTCGCCGTTATCCCCCGTGTAAGTAAAGGAAAGAGTATTGTGGTTACTCTCTTTGAGACTTGTAAGTTGGACCCAACCCGCGGGGAGTATCAATTCCGCGCCATTATCCGGCATTGTTTGGTTTAGCTGACCATCCAGGATCTGGTAATAGACTTTAGTTCGGCCAGTGCGGTAGTCTCTCCACAAGCTGATACTCTTGTTTCCCAACTTGTAAACTCCGATCGTCTCAGCTTCACCGGCCAGCCTGGAACTGATCATCTCGCCACTTTGCTGTAACAGCTCATTGCCCTGTATATCAAAGATTTGGCGCTTCATCATCTTGTATTCACCCTTGTGTTCCATCCAGATAAGTAGGGCGGAATCTCCCAAGGTGACGAGTCTGGATGAGTACTTCAATTGCGCATCACCGCTTATGACCTGATGCGTAAAAGCAATGTTACCGCCTGAGTCGAGTCCGGCCACAAAAACTTGTCCATTGTAGTAATAGTCGTCCACTACAGTCGCTGTCAGCCAGATCCGTGATGAATGATCAGCCATGAGGTGAAACGAGGAAACTTCGTCTCCGTTTACCTGGATATCCGTGCTCCCCTCTGCCCAAACTTGATTCAGGTTCGCGTCCAGGCGGTGGGTTCTGATGATGTACTGATCGAACGTAGCTGGATCTGCGTAGAAATAGCTGATGACAAAGCCGCCATCAGCAAGGCTTTTGGCGATCTCCCCTCGACCCATGGCCGGCAGGGGGATCGACGTTACGGTGTCATAGACTGGCTCTAGATCATCATCCAGGAGTTGGAGAGTGATGTCGTCCTGATAATAGGGTAAATCTGAGTATAACAGGATGTTGCCATTTGTGGCCAGAATCATTTTGGCCTCTGATGGGATGGGTGCCTCGGGGCCAAATAGAGGACTTGGGCCAATGGGATTGCCAGCATTATCGACCTGGTGGAAGCTTTGGGTCTGGCTCCCCCTAAGGTTGAACAGGAGATTGCCATCTTGTGTCAAACAAGTATGTTGAATGGCATAAACATCGGGATAGGTAACGACATTTGGGCCAGTCCAGATGTTTTCTCCTGAGGCATTGTAATTCATCCCGTGCACCAATACCCCTGCGGGATCGTAGTTTCCCGTGAACATCACAAAGGCTCCGCCTAAATTGTTGGCACAGATCACGGGGCGAAACTGTTTGATATCGATATGCATTGCTACAGGGCTGCCGCCGCCTGGCCACAGAGTTTGTGCCTGGTTGCCGATTTTTTGCAGCTTCATATCCACATCATCATCAGAGCTTTCAAAAGCATAGAGAATCAATAGACCCTGATCTGAGGAAGGTACAGCATCAATCAGCATTACCGGTACATCCGCAAGATCGATCTGCACAGGCGTGGGAAACAGGACTGCCCCGGAGCTGCTATACTTCTGCGCGAAGATCCGGTATCTGCCCTGAGTATGCTCTTCCCAAAGAGCCCAGTGATTGCCGGCAGCGTCGGTCATCACATCCCCGGAATAGCGAAGGGCTTCAGAAAGCCTAACATTACAGATTGTTTGTGCACCAAGTAATGCAAATAAAACAAGTAATACTGCGAAGCATAATGAGCGTTTCATAATTCACTTCCTTCTTCCTTGCGGTTTTGTTTCGAATTGATCATTAAAGACTTGCGATCATGCTTTAGTTAATAGCAAATATCGTTCCAATTTGGTGAATATTCTACCTTTGTCGCTGTCCCGTGCTTTCGGAGGATATGGGTCACCCCGCTTGAGTGTGCAAATTGTGTTCCCTACATCGCAGGTGCAATCGCCTGGTGTGCTGAGGTTTTTCCATTCATTGTGTAAATATGGAAGGGATGCCTTTGCGCCAACATTGGGCAGTATTTGCTCTCGTCTCGTTAAAATATGTTGACACATTTCCACGCCCCTAAAACCTTTACCCAGATGTAAGACCAAGATAGTGGCAGCGTCTGGATGACGCTCCGTGTGACCAGGGAAGTTGCTTTATTTCATAAACGAAATAAGGAGCAAGATCATGAGAGACTTAGTGCTTATAGTCCTCATTCTCTTTAGTGCTACCATCCTGAAGGCCGCTACAGTAAGCGGTTTTATCACGCGGGATGGAAGTGGAGAACCCCTGCAGTACGTGAATGTGCGCGTTGCAGAAACGCAAGCAGGGATGCAAACTAACAAGAAGGGATATTACGTAATCAACATCCCCAATCCAGGCAGCTACACTCTGG
>JAGOKK010000023.1:0-11101 GCA_017994635.1 Candidatus Cloacimonadota bacterium
TTTCGGTAGTAGTTTCCGGAAAATGGCTTGCTTTTCTGTGGACTTGCTCACTGCTATATGGCGCAAGTATTCAAACGAGTAACAAACTGTCAAGTAATAAATCGCAAAGTAACAAAATAGATTTCAAGACTTATAAGCCAAGTCCCCTATTCTCTATAGTGTTTTGTAATGCTTTATAGTGTGGTGATATTGTGTCAAGATAAAGTTCAGACTGGCATTCCCCCATTTATGTAATCCAGTCTTGTCTTCAATTGCCAAAGATCTCGTCTTACTTCGATGCTATGCCTTCGTTTATACAGAACGATCATGCATTTGCATGTAATTAGGACGTTGATGAATTCTCAAGCAGCCCGGATGGCGACGCTGTTCATAGCAAGGGGCTTTTGGATGGCGAACCGCAGGAAAGTCCCTACACTCTACCGCCTTTTCTCAAAAGGGCGCTTCGGCGAGCGCCCCTACTGTACAGGCGGTCGCCGTACCGCCTATGTTCCGCAGGAAAGCCCCTACAGGTGAAAGCTATGATTGTTTTCCCCATATCGGGCTTTGCGTAGATCGGGGAGTGTGTTTGTGTGTCTACATCAGGGATCAATGATGCCCACTGTCAGCACGAACTCCACCCGAACCCTTCTTGAACTCCTCCTGAATCCAGTTCAGGTGGGATTCAAGAGGAGTATGGGTAAAATTCAAGTAACAAGAGGGGAATCCCGTAGACAGAAAAAGGGGAGGCCGCATTTGGCATCCCCTTTATGGTATTTGGTTTATTGTTTACTATTCGCTGAGTTTCTTGTATTGCTCGTAACGTTCTTTAAAGAAGATCTCGGAGCACTTTTCAAACTGCTCGGCGCGTTCCGGGAAGATCCGTTGCAAGCCGCTGTAGCGTCTTTCGGTTTTGATGAAATCTGCCACACTCATGGTAGGCTCTTTGCTGTCCAGAATCAAGGGATTCTTTCCTTCCAGCCTGCGTTGCGGGTTGTAGCGGTAGAGCAGCCAGTATCCGGCATCCACGGCAGCCTTTTCATGCTTTTGACTCATGGACATATCAATGCCGTGATTGATGCAGGGCGCGTAAGCTATGACGATCGCGGGGCCAGGATATTCCTCAGCTTCCTTGATGGCTTGCAGGGCCTGATTCTTGTTTGCGCCCATGGCGATGGAGGCTACATAGACATAACCGTAGCTCATCATCATCATGCCCAGATCTTTCTTGTTTGTGGCTTTTCCGGCTTCGGCAAAGCGGGCTATGGAGCCCATGGGGGTGGATTTGGAAGCCTGACCGCCGGTATTGGAATACACTTCGGTATCCAGCACGAAGACCTTGATCCTCTGGTTTGAGGCCATCACGTGATCAAGTCCGCCATAACCGATGTCATAGGCCCAGCCGTCGCCGCCGATTGCCCAGATGGATTTCTGAACGAAGTAGTCCTTCAATTCATCCACTCTGCGTAGCAGCTTAGCACAGCCTTCACAGGCCTTTTCGATGGCAGCGGGGAGCATAGTGCGAATCTTTTCGGCATTGGCTTTTGTTTCGCTTTCCACGCTATCCCAATTTGCCAGAGCATAGCCGATGGCTTCCTTGAGCGTGGGATCGATGCCTTTTTCCATCAAAGCTTCGGCAGCCAGCTTCAGCTGTTTACGATGGCTGTTTACTGCCAGACGCATTCCGAAGCCGTATTCGGCGTTATCTTCAAAGAGGCTGTTTGCCCAGGCGGGGCCTTTACCGTCCTTGTTTTTGGCGTAGGGCATGGTGGGGAATGTGCCGCCCCAAATGGAGGAACAGCCAGTGGCATTGGCGATAATCATGCGATCGCCAAAGAGCTGAGTGAGCAGCTTGATATAAGGGGTTTCACCGCAACCGGCACAAGCTCCGGAGAATTCAAGCAAGGGTTGCTTAAATTGGCTTCCCTTCACTGTGGCTTCCTTGAAGGTGCCCAGCACGTCGTTGGGCAGCTCTTCGAAGTATTCATAATTCGCCTGTTCGCCGGCTTCGCGTTCGTCCTCGATCGGGCTCATCACGAGGGCCTGTTTTGGGCATTCGTTCACGCAAACGCGGCAGCTCTGACAGTCGTCGATATAAACCTGGATCTTGTATTGATAGCCTTCGGCACCCATGGCTTTCAGGGTCTTGAAGGTGCCGGGGGCAGCCTTCAGATCTTCTTCTTTGATCAGCTTGGCACGGATCGCGGCGTGGGGGCACACGAAGGAGCATTGGTTGCATTGGATGCAGTTTTCAGAGATCCATTTTGGAACGGCGGGGGCCACCTTGCGTTTTTCCAGCTTGGCAGTTCCGCTTTCCACATAGCCATCCAGCGGCATCTGGGAAACCTTGATCACATCGCCCTGCTCGCGCATGATGGGCTCGATCACGTCTTTCACAAAACCGGTGGATCCTTCAGGTACCAATTGCTTTGTGGGACTGCATTTACTCGGCAGGGAGGTGGGAACGTCCACTTCCACCAAGGCTTCATTCACTTTATCCACGGCATTTAGGTTCATATTCACGATCTCATCGCCTTTGCGGGCATAAGTCTTCTTGATCGATTCCTTGATCAGAGAGATGGCTTCATTGCGGTCCATCACCCCGGAAATAAGGAAGAACGCGGTCTGCATCACGGTATTTACTCTGCCGCCAAGTCCCACTTCTTCGGCGATCTTCAGACCGTCGATGTTGTAAAACTTGATCTTGCGGTTGATGATAGCTTCCTGCATTTCACAGGTGAGATTATAGAAGGCTTCTTCCCGTGCCCAGTTTGAATTGAGCAGGAATACACCGTTTTCTTTGATGCCGCCCAGCAGGTCGAAACGCCCGATGAAGGCCTGATTGTGGCAAGCCACAAAGTCTTCCTTGGCAACCAGATATTGGCTGTGGATGGGCTTTTTGCCAAAGCGCAGGTGGCTACGAGTGATACCGCCGCTCTTCTTGCTGTCGTATTGGAAATAACCCTGCACGTGGAGGTCAGTGTGGTCGCCGATAATCTTGATGCTGTTCTTGTTTGCGCCAACGGTACCGTCTGAACCCAGTCCCCAGAACTTGCAAGAGATGGTTCCTTCCGGAACGGTGTGAATGACATCGGTGATAGCCAAAGAGAGTTTGCTGACGTCATCCTCGATACCCACTGTGAAGCCATGGAATCCGCCTGCAGCCAGGTGCTTGTAGATGGCCAGCACCATGGAAGGGGTAAATTCCTTGCTGGACAAACCATAACGACCACCAATGATATTCAGGTCGCAACGGTCTTTGAGGGCAGTCACTACGTCCAGATACAAGGGTTCGCCGATCGATCCCGGTTCTTTGGTGCGATCAAGCACGGCGATGCGTTTCACGCTGGAGGGAACTGCAGCACGGAAAGCTTCCACGTCAAAGGGACGATAGACGCGAACCTTTACCAGGCCGAGCTTCATACCCCGTTCTCTATTCAAATATTCGATGGTTTCCTGAATGGTCTCGCATCCGCTACCCATGGCAACGATGATGTCTTCGGCATTCGGATCGCCCACATAATCAAAGAGTTTGTAGCTGCGGCCGATCTGTGCGCCCACTTCATTCATGGTTTCCTGGATGATGGCAGGAGCTTTACTGTAATGCAGATTGCTGGTTTCACGGCCCTGGAAATAGACGTCCGGAGCCTGTTGCCCCACCTTCATCCGGGGTGTGTCCGGAGTAAGGGCACGCTTGCGGAAATCTTCGATCAGCTTGTGATCAATCAGTTCCGCCATGGTGTCGTAATCCACCACGTCGATCTTCTGCAATTCGTGAGAAGTGCGGAAGCCGTCAAAGAACAGCAGGATGGGGATGGAAGTCTTCAAAGTGGCAATCTGGCTTACGATGGCCAGATCCATCACTTCCTGGACGCTGTTGCAGGCCACCATGGTAAAACCAGTGTTGCGGGCACTCATCACGTCAGAATGATCGCCAAAAATCGAGAGGGACTGCGCCGCCAGAGAACGGGCGGTTACGTAAAACACTGTGGGGAGCATCTCGCCGGCAATCTTGTGCATATTTGGCAACATCAGCATCAGGCCCTGAGAAGCAGTGAAGGTGGTGGTGAGAGCACCGGCAGACAGTGAGCCGTGAACGGCACCGGCAGCACCGGCTTCGGATTGCATTTCCATCACATCGACAGTGGTTCCGAAGATGTTCTTGCGACCCTCAGATGCCCAAGCATCAGAAAGCTCACCCATTCCGGATGAGGGAGTGATGGGATAGATGGCGGCAACTTCGTTGAATGCGTAGCCCACATGGGAAGCCGCGGCATTTCCATCCATCGTAGCTTTTCTTTGTTTAGCCATAATGGTTAACTCCTTGTATGGTTTATTTTAGATCAAACTCAAACGTTTGTTTCAGGGAAAAATGGAGGGCACTTTGTGTCAATGAAAATCGCTGGGAGAAGACATTCCGCTGTGGCTGAGTAGAGACAATTGAGATTTGCACACGGATTACCCGGATTGAGCGTATTTATGGGATGTGTAAGGGAACTCTCATCTCCATGATCTACATCAACTTGAGGACTACGGGATTGTACGTGATTCACTAATCCCAGATAAGGCCATGGAGTTCAAGCCCCTAACCCTATCTACTTCATTTGCTATTAGTTTCAGGGGGCTTGGACTTCATTGCCTGGATAAAATCAGTACATGCTATTGAAGTCCATTTGGCCTGTTAAACTACTAGCTGCATAGGAGATTAGAGATGGCCAAATGGACTCCAATGGCATCAATCGGGCTAAACTGAGGCATTAGACATCAGTTGAGTCAGCAAGATCTGTATAGTCAGGTTTCCATCTCAAAGGGTTAGTTATTATCCTATTAAAACCGCGTAATCTGCGTAATCCGCGTGCCCTAATGGTTGTTATGAGCGTTAATCTGCGCATTTATCTGCGACAATCTGCGGGAAAAACCAAGTCTCAATCGAAGGCAAAAAAAATGGCATCCCGTAGGGGAATCGAACCCCTGTTGCGTGACTGAGAATCACGAGTCCTAGGCCACTAGACGAACGGGACGCACAGAAAAATAAAGGGCGGAAAACAAACCGCCGAATCTATGTATAGTGAACGATTTGAAGTAGTGGCGACCCCTAGGGGAATCGAACCCCTCTTGCAAGAATGAAAATCTTGAGTCCTGACCGATAGACGAAGGGGTCGCAAATGGTGATCCAGGGCAGGCTCGAACTGCCGACTCTCTGCTTAAAAGGCAGATACTCTACCACTGAGTTACTGGACCTCGTTTCACTATGTTCGTCCAAACAATTCAATCCCCCATTTTGTGTCAAGTGAAAAATGGGCATGTATGTGAATTGTGCACACTAACCTCCTGTCCGCATGGTAGTTACATCAGCCAGGAACTATATGCCTGGCGGGGTGTTCATGCTTGATCACGCGCATTTGACGGCATTTATCACATCAATCTAAAGTCCATATCAAGCCTTAACTATTAAGTCCTAATAAAGGCTAGGCTAACGCTGGATCAAGAGCCTGAAGGGGGATAGATAACCAAGCTTGCAAGAGCCATTCAGATCAGTTACCTTATCTTTAAGCTTGACTTACTTCATTCTTGCACAGAGAATGGTTACATCGCAGTAACAGATTGAAACACAGAACTTTAATGGAGAAATTATGGGCCCAATCACAGAGCACCACTTAATGCTTTTTTTGATCCAGTTTGCCCTGCTGTTAGGCTTGTGCAAGGTAGTGGGATACATCTTTGAAAAGCTCAAACAATCCAGTGTCACTGCAGAACTACTCGTGGGCATCATCCTGGGCCCGGCGATCCTGGGCAAGTTTGCCCCCGAAGTGCATCATGCCCTCTTTCCTGATAATGTGGTGCAGCGCTCGATGTTGGAGACCATTGCCTGGTTTGGTAATTTCTTCCTGCTGATGGAAACGGGGTTGGAGGTGAATTTCTCCCGCATCTGGCAGCAACGGGGGGATGCAGTGAAGCTATCTCTGGTGGACTTGTTGCTACCCATTCTGCTCTGTTTTCTGCCCATCTATTTCCTACCCGATCATTACCTGCAGGATCCCTCACAGAAAGTGCTCTTTGCCCTCTTCATTTCAGCGATTATGACCATTTCAGCGCTGCCTGTGGCGATCCGCGGGATGCGCGATCTCAATATCCTCAAGACCGATCTCGGCTTCTTGATCCTTTCAGCACTTACTATCAACGACATAGCCGGATGGGTAATTTTCACCATCATTCTTGGCCTATTCTCCTATGGTTCCTTTGAATGGGGCTTTGTACTCCGCCTTGTGGGATTTACACTGGCATTTACCATCATCAGTCTTACTCTGCTGCGCCGACTGGTGGATCGGGCAGTTACCTTTATTCACACCCGGATCGGTGAGGCCACCGGGCTGAAGATCACCTTTATCATGCTGGTGGGAGCTATCTTCGGCGCGGTAACGCTAAAGATCGGCATCCATTCGCTATTTGGCTTCTTTATAGCTGGAACGATCCTGGGCGAAGCTACGCATATCAGCGAAAAAGACCGCTATGTGGTGAACCGTCTGGTGTATTCGATCTTTGTGCCGATTTTCTTTGCCAGTATCGGTCTGCATCTGAATTTCATCGCCAATTTTGACTGGTTTCTGGTTCTGCTGATCACTTGTCTGGGAATCACCTCGCGCTATGTGGCAGCCTATATTGGAGGACGCTGGTCCAAACAGGACAGGAGTAATCTGAGTATCATCGCCATCAATCATACCCCCGGAGGACAGATGCACATCGTGGTGGGTATGCTGGCTTACAGCAGTGGCTTGATCTCAGAAAAGATCCTGGTTAGCATCATTGCTTCCGCCATCCTTTCCACCATCGTCTTTGGCCCCTGGCTGTCCCAGGCAGTACGCAAGATCCGCAAAGCCCTATATAACATAGTATTTAGCGAAGAAGATGTGTTCATCGATACTCCTGCAACAAGTCAGGACGAGTTACTTCAAGTGATGAGCGTAAAAGTGGCGGATCGAACCGGGGTGGATCAGCAGATGGTACATCACGAGATCAAACTCAGGGAAGAGCAGATGAGCACTGCCATGGGGCGCGGCATTGCCATTCCTCATGCCCGTTTGGATGGATTGGAGAAGTCGTACATGTTCGTGTTTCACTCCGAACACGGCCTGGAATGGGATAGCCCGGATGGCAATCCGGTGAACTTTGTAGTGCTGGTGATTACTCCCAAGACCTCACCCAATGCGCAGATTCAGATCCTGCAAGCTCTGGCTACAGCCCTGCACGACCGCAAAATCGCGCACAATATGATTACCGGGAAGGATAGACGCTATATCTGGGCGGCGCTTCGCAGCGAGCTGAATGCCTGCGCGCAATGTAGCCTGGATTGAACTGGGAAATAAAAGCTTGCTTGACAATCGAGTGCACATTCTTGAAGTGGTACTCGCTTGAATTATCTGTGATTTAGGCGAAAATACTACATCAAAGAAGGAAACGAACAATGGAAATCAGCAAGACTTATTCTCCGCAAGCCATCGAGAAAAAGTGGTATCATACCTGGGAGGAGCGTGGTTACTTCAGCCCTCGTGGCGAAGGCAAACCCTTTACCATCCTGATCCCGCCGCCCAATGTGACGGGTATTTTGCACATCGGCCATGTACTGAACAACACCCTTCAAGATGTAGTAGTCCGTTATCACAGAATGAATGGCGAGCCTACCCTGTGGCTGCCCGGCGTGGATCATGCCGGCATTGCGACTCAAAATATGGTGGAAAAGCAGCTGGCCAAAGAAGGCAAAACCCGCCATCAGATCGGCCGTGAAGCCCTGGTGGAAAAGATCTGGGAATGGAAGCATGAAAAAGGCGGAATCATCCTGGATCAATTGAGGCTGCTTGGCGCTTCCTGCGATTGGAGCCGGCTGCGCTTTACCATGGACGAAATGCTGTCCCGCGCAGTGAAAGAAGTATTTGTGAGCCTCTACGAAGACGGTCTGATTTACAAGGGGAAATACATCATCAATTGGTGCCCCCGCTGCGTGACTGCTCTAGCCAATGACGAGGTTGAACACGCCGATGAGAGCGGCAAACTCTGGCACATCCGCTATCCCTATGCCGTCGGCACGGGTTTCGTGACAGTGGCAACCACACGTCCGGAAACGATGCTGGGCGACGTGGCAGTGGCTGTAAACCCCAAAGATGAACGCTATACCGATCTGATCGGCAAAGAGCTGATCCTGCCGCTAACCGGACGCCACATTCCCGTGATCGCTGATGACTACGTGGATAAAGAGTTTGGTACCGGCTGCGTGAAAGTGACTCCCGCGCACGATCCTAACGACTTTGAGATCGGCCGCCGGCACAATCTGGAACAGCTTTTGGTGCTGGACGAACATGGCATCATGAATGAAGCTGCCGGAACTGATTTTACCGGGCTGGACCGCTATGCCTGCCGGGAAAAGATCCTGAGCCTGCTATCCGAGCAGGGGTTATTGGAAAAGACCGAGAATCACGAACACGCCGTGGGCCATTGCTATCGCTGCGACACCGTGATCGAGCCCTATCTTTCGGACCAGTGGTTTGTAAAAATGCTACCCCTGGCCAAAAGAGCGATCGAAGTGGTGGAAAGCGGCGAGGTTCGCTTCCAGCCGGAACGCTGGACCAAGGTCTATATGCACTGGATGAATAACATCCGGGATTGGTGCATCTCCCGTCAGATCTGGTGGGGACACCGCATTCCGGCGTATTATTGCGATGATTGCGGTCACATGATGGTGGCCAAGGAAATGCCGGAAAACTGCGCAAAATGCTCATCATCCAAGCTGCATCAGGATGAAGACGTGCTGGATACCTGGTTTTCCAGCTGGCTCTGGCCATTTTCCACGATGGGCTGGCCGGACGAAACCGCAGATTTGCAGCGCTTCTTGCCCACTCAAGTGCTGATCACTGCCCCCGAAATCATCTATCTCTGGGTTGCCCGCATGATCATGAGCACTCTGCACTTCAAGGGCGTGATTCCCTTTGATACCGTGTTGCTACATGGTACGGTGAGGGATGAGATTGGCCGTAAAATGAGCAAATCCCTGGGCAATTCCCCCGATCCCATCGATATCATAAAAACCGTGGGTGCCGATGCTTTGCGCTTTTCCATGATCTTCAATACTCCCAAGGGTGCTGATGTAATCTACAGCGATGCCATCCTGGAAGGGGGACGCAACTTTGCCAATAAGATCTGGAATGCCTACCGCTTCATCATGATGAACGTGGAAGAGATCGAGGGCTTGCCAGCCAGGGATGAATTGAGTCTGGAACTGGCAGATCGCTGGATCATATCCAGATTGAACGAAGTGAGCGCCGAGGCTCGTGAGCACTATGAAAACCTGCGTTTAAACGACGCTGCGCAGTGCATTTTCCAATTTCTGTGGGATGAATACTGCAGCTGGTATATCGAGCTGGCCAAAGACCGCTTAAAACCGGAAGCCGAACATAGTTCCCGACTAACCGCCAAATACGTGCTGCTGGACGTGATGCAGGCTGCCATGAGGCTACTGCATCCGATCATGCCCTTCATCAGCGAGGAAATCTGGCAATCTATCAAGGAAGTTTTCCCGATGGAGGATGAAGCCCTGATCATCGCGAGCTTCCCCATCTCCGATCCATCGCTGATCAATCCGGGTATTGCCAATGAAATGGCGATCGCGCAGGAAAGCATCACCGCCATCCGAAACCTGCGCAAGCAGATCAATCTAAGCCCAGGCACTATGGTGAAGATCGTGGTGCGCACTGCGGAAGCTGACCAAACCGGACTCTTCAGGGAATACAGCACTTACTTCCAACGTCTGGCGCGTGTGGAGAAGATTACCTGTGGCACGGATGTAGATAAACCAAAACCGGCTATCTCTGCCGTGGTGAGAAACATCGAGATCTTCCTGCCCCTCTCCGGCCTTTTGGATCCCGCTGTGGAGCGAGAACGTCTCCAGAAACAGATCGATAAGCTAAGCAAAGAACTGCAGGGGATATCCGGTAAATTGAAGAACGAAAACTTCCTGAATAACGCCAAAACAGAAGTGGTGGATAAAGAACGCGAGAAATACGCTGAAGTGAATACCAAGCTGGAACTTATCAAGCAGCAGCTACAGGATCTTTCCTGATTTTGCTTGACAAAAGGAGCCCAGCCGGAAGTGTTTCATCACAGTAACGTGGGGCTATAGCTCAGTTGGTAGAGCGAATGGTTCGCAATCATTAGGCCAGGGGTTCGAATCCCCTTAGCTCCACCATTGTTTTAAAGGCGGTTTGATACCGCCTTTTTTTGTATCATCCAATAGGGTTAGACATTTCGGATGGTGTCAGAGACGATCACACCACACCTATGGACCGATGATTCGATCCATCCATGACCGCAGACTTTCTATCTGCTCGGCTAAGGCCTGATAAATCCTACTTCTCGCAATCCCCGCTGTTGAGCAGCCGGTAGATAAATCCACCGCCCACTCCGCCAACTATGGGAAACACCCAAAACATCCACAGCTGCTTCACAAATCCCTCACCGGCGAAGAACGCCACAGCCGTGCTTCGTGCGGGATTCACGGAGGTATTTGTTACAGGGATGCTGATCAAGTGGATCAAGGTGAGTGCCAGACCGATGGCAATGGGAGCGAAGCCAGCCGGGGCTTTCTTATCTGTGGCACCCATGATCACCAGCAGAAACATCCCGGTCATCACCACTTCGCACAGCAAACCCGGCAGCACGCGGTATTTCTCCGGCGAGAGGCTGCCCACTCCATTGGCTGCAAAGCCAGCAGCAGCATTGAACGAGGCATTCCCGGTGGCGATGATATACAGCACACTGCCAGCCAGGAGACCGCCTATAATCTGTGCGACGATGTAGGGGATCAGGTCTTTCCCGGAAAAGCGTCCACCAGCCCATAATCCCAATGATACAGCCGGGTTGAAGTGAGCACCGGAGATGTGACCGATAGCGTATGCCATCGTGAGTACCGTGAGGCCAAATGCCAAAGAAACCCCTGCCCTGCCGATCCATTGACCGGCAAGCACTGCCGAGCCGCAGCCCCCCAATACCAGCCAGAAAGTTCCAAAGAATTCCGCGTACATGCGCTTTACGATGCTAGGCATAATCATACTCCTTTGTATGTTCTTGGCCGTCTCCG
>JAGOKK010000023.1:11201-24429 GCA_017994635.1 Candidatus Cloacimonadota bacterium
GCACAAGACAGAATCATTCCGAAGGAGGAAACAATGGCCGTATATTCAGTAAACGAAGTGATCGAATTCGCAGTTCAAATCGAGAAAAATGGCTATGCCTTTTATCATGAGGCCAGCAAACGTAAGGACCTGAATCCCAAAGCCAAGGACTTTATCGAGTTTTTGCGTGATCAGGAGTTGAATCACGAGAAGACTTTCCTTGCTCTGCGTGATGATGACGATATGCAGCATCTGGAGCTTACTCAGGATTGGGAACTGATCGCGGAATACCTGAAGACCATCGTGACCGGCCGCATCTTCAATAACGAAGACTCCGCCATCAAAAAGGCTGCCAACGCCAAAGACATCAAGGAAATCGTAGAGAATGCCATCAGCTTCGAAAAAGATACCTTGCTCTATTTCCACGCCATCAACGACAACCTGGTAAATGAAAAGGCAAAACACGCTCTGCGCAAGATCATCCACGAAGAAGTGAGCCATGTGCTGAAGCTGAACGATTTTAAGAAGACCCTGGCCTGATCAGCAAATCCGGGAGCTCAGCCCCAAGACAGCATGAAAGCAAAGAGAAAGACCGGACTTGGCAGCCTGATCATTATCGCTTTGCTAATGCTGGTGATACTGACTTACAATCCCGTTTCCGTGCGCTTGATGACGGTAGGAATCGCCGTTTACTACAAGATAGATCCCGGCATTTTCTACCGTCTGATCCGCACTGAAAGCGGATTCCGCAGCTTTGCTGTTTCCCGGGCTCAGGCCATCGGTTTGGGGCAGATGCAGGAGAAAACCGCCGGTTATATCCACAAGGATCACAAGCGCGGCATGCTCTTTGTACCTATGTACAATCTCAAGCTCTCCGCCAAGTATTTGCACTACCTTTTGGATAAATATGAAGGGAATTGGAGCCTGGTGCTGGCTGCCTACAATTGGGGCGAAACCAATGTCTCGCGCAGATTTGCGGGAGTCCACATCGATGAGAAGAAAAACTACCGGGATCACTTTCGTGACGTCCCCGAGACCTACCAGTACATTGGTAAAATCCTCTCCCCGAGAAAAAAGGCTTGACGGAAATTGGCACTCCAAACAAGCATAACTTACAGAAATCAAGAGGAGCGTAAAATGCTGCGTAACCAAAATGGAATCTCGGTATATACCGTCCTTAGTATAATTCTTTTTGCTGCCTTGATCTTTGTCCTGGCGATCCCAAATTTCTTTAACCTGGATAAAGAACAAAACGTGGAAGATTGTATTAACAACATGAAAGAAATCTGGGTGGCCACCACTGACTACGTCAGAGATACACAGAAGGATTTTGATGGCGATCTGGAATCCCTCCGGAAGACCCGCAAGGCTTTGGATCCCAAGAGCTACTATCTGGGCTCTGCTTCTTATTGCCCCGAAACTGCGCGTCAAAAAACCGATTACATTGTCTTCGGCAAGTACATTGCTGATAGAATCGGCGACGAAGTGAAGCACAATTACGGCGTCATCGTTTATTGCCCAAGCATGGATAATTATCCCAAACACATGATACCCAAAGCTTTCTATGAAAACATGGATCCCACTCAGCTGCAGAATTATATGATCGACGATCTGGACTACATAAACGAGGAAACCGGCAACAACGGTCCCCGTAAGAAAGAATTGATCGAGAAATACATCGAGATCTGGAAGAACGATCCCAACGCCTTCAGCAAGCGTAAGGACGACAGCACTGCCCTTAGAGCCATGCTTTTCCCCGATAAGTTTGGCGTGACTGAATAAATGCCCCGTGCATACAGAATCTTTAGCGGATATGATGTGTATCCGCTTTTTTCTTTCTCACCAGGGTTCACCGACCTAACATCCTAAAACCATACGGATATATAAATGCAATATCAAGAGTTTTTAGACCACATCTATCAGCGCTATTCCGGCAATGTAAAGCTGGAGCTGAACCGCATGAGCGGACTTTTGCAAGACATGGGCTCTCCTCAAAACAATCTGCGGGGCTTTCACGTGGCCGGCACCAACGGGAAGGGCAGCGTCTGCGCCACTCTGGAAGCGCTTTGCCTCGCTTCCGGCCTGAGAACAGGACTGAACACATCTCCTCATCTGATCAATTACACCGAACGTTTTCGCGTGGATGGCAAAGAAGTATCCATTGGGGACATCATGACGGAGTTCCACGCCACAGAGGAACTCTTTGATAAATGGGACGCCTCTTTCTTCGAAATCACCACAGCCATCGCCTTCTCGCTTTTCAGCAAGGTCCAGCTGGATATCGCCGTGATGGAAGTAGGTCTGGGTGGCCGATTGGACGCCACCAACCTCTTCACTCCCGATGTAGGCGTGATCACCACCATCGGTCTGGATCATGTGAAGACCCTGGGCGGAACCGTAGAACTTATCGCTGCGGAAAAAGCCGGCATCATCAAGGACAATCTGCCACTGGTACTGGGCGAAATCGAAGCTTCCCCGCTGAAAGTCATTATGGACGCAGCAGAAGCCAAAAACGCCCCGGTCTATCTCTTTGGCAGGGATTGGAAGGTTCGCCTGCACGAGGATGATACCACTGGCATCTGTTTTGATTACCACTTTGGCAACCACACTTTTACCCGGCTCAAAGCCAATCTGATGGGCGAGCATCAGGGGCATAACCTGGGCGCGGCCATCACCGCCTACATCCTTTACTGTGAGATGCACCAGCTCCCCGTATACGAAGATACCATCCGCAAGGGCATCTCATCCATAAACTGGGCTGGGCGCATGCAGGTACTCTCGCAAAAGCCCTTGATCATCGTGGACGGTGCACACAACGTGCATGGAGTTTCCGCACTCACCAAGACTCTAAACAAGGTTTTCCCCAGCAAGAAACTCATCTATGTGTTATCCATCCTTGCAGACAAGGATTACAGCGAGATGATCCGACTCTTTTGCGGCAAAGCGAAGCAGATCTATGTGGCGCAAAACAAGAGTGACCGCGCCGCCAGCGCTGATGCACAAAAGGAAGCAGTTGCCAGGTATGACGTACCGGTTTGCACCTGTTCCAGCGTAGCTGAGGCACTGAAAACAGCTATTGAAAACTCCGGTGAAGCTGACGTCATCGTTGCCGGTGGCTCGCTCTACACCGTGGGGGAAGTGATATCCGCCTTCCGGGCCAATGCATAAAGAGATCGAAAACTACCTGGCCCATCTCTATCCCCTGCTTTTACTGCGCGGCATCGAAATCGAGCGCCAGGGCGAGATTTCCTATGGGTGGCAATTGCGCCTGATACGAGGCTCCGAAAGCGCCAATATCAATATCTATCATTCCCAGAAACGCGGACTCAGCACTGTCGTAGGGGGCACCGATCATACCCTACTAAAGAAAGAACTGATCTCATTGCTGATGGGTGACGACAGAGTACAGGATCATCAGGAAATGCATACCTGGCATGCCTGGATCGGCAGCGATGAATGCGGTAAAGGCGACTATTTCGGCCCCCTGGTGGTCTCCGCTTTCTATCTGAAACGGGAACAGGTGAATGGTCTCAAAAAGCTCGGTGTTTGCGATAGCAAGCGTCTGAGGGACGATCAGATCAAGCGCATTGCAGCCGGCATTTATCAAAACTTCCCCGGTCAGATGAATTGCCTGATCATAAAAAACCCGAAATACAACGAGTTAATTGCTTCATTTGTGCAGCAAACACTGAATCTCAATGATCTTCTGGCCTGGTCTCATACCAAAGTAATCTGTGAATTGCGAGCCGGAATAAAGGATTGCGAGGGCATCCTGGTGGATCAATTTTCCAAAGCCCAAAAGGTTAAAGCGCGCCTGACTGCCAAAGATAAAAGCCTGAACGTGGTGGAACGCACCGGAGCTGAACGCGATCCAGCAGTAGCAGCAGCATCCATCCTGGCCCGTTATCAATTTATGGAGCTGCGCAAGAGTATGGACGCACAATATAAGATGACCTTCCCCCTGGGCGCTGGACCCGGAGTGATCGAAGCCGCCAAACAGTTCGTCAAAATCCACGGCAGAGATAGCTTGGGAGCAATAGCCAAACTGCACTTCAAGACGACCCTCAAAGTATGAATCAGCCTGAAGTGTAAAGCTAGGAATTGAGAATTGAGAATTAGGGGCACGGACAACGAAGGGTACTCAAATGGAAACCTGACTGGACTGACGAAACTGACTCTCCTGATGATTGACATTTTAGACGGCTGCACATCACCACAAAAGCCCCGCCAGTGGCGACACTATTCATAGCGAAGGTGCTTAAGCGGGGCGGAACCCCTCGTTAGGTGTAACAAATGTACGAAAAGCCCCGCCAGGGGCTTTGGAGAGCGAACCGCAATCCGTGTGCCATCAACCTTGCACCATTATGCCCTCTTGTTACATGAACGGCACTCAAAGGCCACCCGAACTCCTCCTGAATCCAGTTCAGGTGGGGTTCAGGTGGGGTTCATGTGGAGTTCAAGCCATCAGGGAGAGTCTCACATCTGCTATCACACTGCCATCCACGCGCCTACGAGTAAGCCCCATCAGTAGAATCAGCTTCCTTCACCAGCATCCCCAGGATTCCACCATTCAGAGCAAAACAAAGCTTGACGGATTTATCCCCCGATCTGACCTTGCAAGAACATAGGGAATGCAAATAAAATCCACTTATTGGAGACGATATGAAGTACCTCGATCTAGCGATGAATGCGGCCTCCAGCCTCGGTGCCGAGTATGCCGATATCCGCATTCAAAAAACCACCGATGAGGTGATTTATCTGCAGAATCTCAGCTTGAAAAGCGTGAATACCGAAGTGCTGCATGGCTATGGGATCCGCGTATTCAAGGATGGAGCCTGGGGTTTTGCGCACAACAACGTATTTAGCGATGAAGCTGTACTGGCAACTGTGGAAAAAGCCGCCAAAATAGCAGCCTTATCCGCCACTGTAAACAAGAATAAAAAGCTACGCCTGGCTCCCGAACGCAGCTATATCGCCACTTACAAGACACCCGTCAAGATCGATCCTTTTGAGGTCACCCTGGCAGATAAGGTGGAACTGATGATGGAAGTAAACCGCACCATGATGGCCTATGAAGGCATCAAACGTGCCACCTTTTACCTGATCTTGCACAAGGACGAAAAGCTCTTTGCTTCCACCCTGGGCACGCGTCTGGATATCACCCATCTATTCATCAATCCCATGATCACAGCTACCGCCGTGACTGATACAGACAGCCAATCACGCACTTTCGATGAGGGTGGACGGGCCATTGGCTGGGAATGGATAATGAGCCTGGATCTGATAGAAAAAGCCAAACAGATCGCTGAAGAAGCCCTGATCAAGGTAAAAGCCGACAGTCTGGGCGCAGAACAGCGCAGAACTTTGATCCTGGATCCAAACCACTTGGGACTCACCATGCACGAATCGGTGGGTCATCCTACCGAGCTGGACCGCGTTCTGGGCTGGGAAGCCGACTACGCCGGCATCTCTTTTGCCACCCCCGAAAAGCTGAAGAACTACCGTTATGGTAGCGAAATCATCAATTTCGTAGGGGACAACACACTGGCGGAAGGCCTCGCCACGATGGGTTTCGATGATGATGGCGTGCCAGGACAGAAATGGCACATCATCAAGGATGGCATCCTGAACGAATATGGCAGCACTCGCGATACGGCGATGGAAATCGGCCTGAATTACTCTCGCGGCTGCAACCGCGCAACCTATTACTATGATCAGCCCATCAACCGCATCCCCAATCTCTACCTCCTGCCGGGGACCAAGCCTCTTACTCCCGGGGAATTGATTGCCGATACCGAAGATGGAGTGTACATTCAGGGCAGAGGTAGCTTCTCGATCGATCAGCACCGCATAAATTTCCAGTTTGGCGGGGATTTCTTTTGGGAGATCAAAAACGGCAAGCTGCACCGCCCCCTCAAAAAGATACTCTATAAGTCCTGTAATCCTGAGTTTTGGAATAGCTGCGATGCCATTTGTGATGAGCGTTTCTGGCGTCCCTTTGGCGTAGTAAACTGTGGTAAGGGACAGCCCTCACAATCGGCACGAATGACCCATGGATCAGCTCCAGCACGCTTCAGAAACATCAGAGTGGGAGGTTCCCAATGAATAGCGACAAAGTAGCAAAATACATCAAAGATCACTGTGTGGCAGATGACTACACATTATGGATATATACCACAGATAGCCATGAAACCCGCTTTGCTCAAAACGGCATTACCCAGCACATTGCCGGGCCAAAGGCCAGCGTATCCCTGAAAGTGAGCTTTGGCACCAAAAGCGGCTCCTGCGAAGTGAATCAAACGGATGAAGCCAGCCTGGAATTCCTGATCAGGACAGCGGAAGCCATCGCAAAAATGGCCCCCGAAAATCCAGAGCATGTCCCCTCTGTGGGGCTGAGCCCTCTACCTCAAGTGCAAAACTGCGCCACGTCCACAAAGGAACTGAGCCCAGAAACAATGGTGGATATCGTGAGCAAAAGCATCGACAAAGCCAAAGCGCTGGATGCCACGGTATCCGGTATGTGCGAACGGCATATTAGCGAAAGCCGCATGATAACCAAAAATGGCTTCGACGGCTATGATTGCAGCAGCAATTTCGGCCATTCCATGACCCTGAAAAAAGGCAGTGTGGAAACCAAAGTGAGCTATGAAAGCAAGGACTTCAACCCCTTCAATCTGGAGGAGGAATTTGGTCGTCTGGCTTCCCAGGCAGAAGCCCTGAGCACAATGCAAAGCTTTGATCCCTGCAAGATCGCCGTTATCCTGCGTCCAGAAGCACTTATGGAACTATTGTGGTTTACGTTTTGGAGCATGAACCGCCGACAAGCTGATGAAGGCCTGTCTCCCCTTACCGGCCAGCTTGGCAAAGCAGCCTTTGGAGATAAGTTTAGCCTGTATTCCACGCTCAAACGTCCGGAAATGACAGCCAATCGCTTCTCTCATGAAGGCATCCCTGCTCAAGAGACCACCTGGGTGGAAAACGGTGTGATCAAAAACATGAATATTGACCGCTATTGGGCGAAACACATTGGCGCCGAGAACAATAGTATGTTCAATATCTATGTTCCCGGCGGCAATACAAGCGAGGATGAGATGATGAAGATGGTGCCCAGAGGGCTAATAATCAACCGCTTCTGGTATATCCGCTTCGTAGATATGAAAAAAGGTGAGCTTACTGGGATGACGCGTGACGGCGTGCTGTATTTTGAAGACGGCCGTGTTCGCCATGCGGTGAACAACTTGCGTTTCAACGAGATACCGCACGAGATGACCCGCCGCATCCTGGCTCTGGGGAGGGAAAAACTTGCCAATCCGGGGATGGTAGTACCCACGATGTTGATAGATGGTTTCAACTTTGTGGATAAAACTTCATTTTAGCAAAAAAAATGTATTGACAGAAAAATGAGTATTTAAACATAGTGTAATTAGATGCGATTCAACATTCCCATGTGCCCATTCCTTGTATTTTCGGGAAAGCCCAAGAATGTTCGATCCCGAAAAAAACATAGGAGACCGACATGGCCGACAAGACTATTATCTGCAGAGACTGTCAGAAGGAATTCATCTTCACCGATGGTGAACAGGAATTCTACAGAGAAAAGGGACTTCAAAACGAGCCCCAACGCTGCCCTGAATGCCGCAAAGCCAAAAAGGCAGAGTTCAACCGCAACAGATTTCAAAGACGCTAAAGTCTATTAGTAGAAAGCTGTAGCCGCCTCTTTAGATCAAAGGGGCGGCTTTTTTCACAGATCCGATCCATAGGGAGTTTTTTATGAAGCGTGTAGCCTTCATCCTGATCCTGCTCTACCTGCTTACAGGTCTCTTCGCCTTCCTGCCCTCGAGCCTCAGCCGTCAGGGCAATCCCGTGCTCTACGATCGCCTGATGCCCAAGGCTAAGGCAAACATCAAGCAATTGCCCGCTCTGCATAGAAAGCAATACAAACAGATGCTAAAACAGTATGATGACATTCTGATGGCGTATCTGATCGCCTATGAAAGCAACGCTACCCTTTCCTCTGCCAATCCTGATGACATCTTTTCAAATTATCGCGAGTTGCGCCTCTATCTGGATAAGGAAGGCCTGCATTACCTGCCGGAAATCTTCCTGTCCTACGTGGCGAAGCAGAGCGTATCCGATGAACCGCTGACAGCATATCGCAAAGCCATGCTGGATGATGGCTTGCGGGAAGTGCTGGATAGCAATTCTGATGTACTGCAGCGCTATCGTGCCACCGCAAGCTGGTGCGTGGAAAAGCTGAAGTTCCAGCAGACCAGCGGACGCGATCAATCCCCTCTGGATATCACCCAAAAATCCCTGGTGGGACGATGTGAAGAGATGCAGATCCTCTTTGTGGCTGCCGCACGCACTGTGGGTATTCCAGCCCGCCCAGCCAGCACTCCCTGGTGGGCGCATATCGACAACAATCACGCCTGGGCAGAAGTGTATCTAAACGGAGCATGGGCTTATACCGGAGATATGGACTCCGCCTATCACCCAAATCAGACATGGTTTAGCGGATTGATAGACAAAACTGTGCTGATCCTGGCCGACGGCAGCATGCCCACTCCGCAGGATGAGATCCTGGGGGAGGGCGATTATGACGTATTGATCAATTCCACGCGCAACTACGCTAAGGAACGCACTCGCGAGATCAAGGTGAATGTGATGGATGAAAGTGGTCTGGCGGTGGATAAAGCCATCGTTTCGGTACTGGTATTCAATTGGGGGTCGTTGAGGACATTGAGTTCCCTTGTTACCGATCACGAGGGCAGTTTGAAGTTCAGTGCCGGGCGCGGAGCCTTCTATCTGAGCGCGTACAAGGACGGTAAACAAGCCCTGACCCTGGTGGAATCGGATACTCTGAGCACACTGAGGGTCAAGCTGAAGCTCAGCGAGGCTGCGCTGCCGGCGCAGAATGCGATGTTGCATTACCCTGGCAATCCCATGGACTGGAAACCAGCTCCCCAGAGCTATCAGGACGATATTGCCGCGCGCAAGCAGATATGGCAAGATCACATAGATCGCTGGCAGAAACTAGCATCTGAGATGGCTGAGGGGGATTCTCTGAATGCCGCTCTGCTCGTCGCCGCGCGGGGTAACTACCCCCAAATGCAGCTATTTCTGGATAAACACGCTCCCTTGAAAAGCGATTTTGCCGCCTTTCTCCTGGCAGACGATCCCAAGTATCTCTGGCAGGCCGATGCAGAACAATTGGAAGCACTCTACAACCACTATCTGGCGCATCCCAGGGACGCGGATTATCCAGCACAAGTGTATCAGCCTACTATGTTTTATGAAGAGATCTCCCGTCCCTTTGGTAGCAAGGAGAATCGTCAGCTTTACCCTTCTAGTTTCCAGGTGAAAGGCAGGGATGACGCATCGAAACTGCAGCGTGTGGCAAAGGCTATACGCAAGAGATATAAGATCAACCATCCCCATGCTTTGCAGGGATTGCTGCCCTTGCACATCGCCCTCCAGCAGAAATACCTCACCTCTTACCAGTATCGCATGATGTGCATCGCCGCGCTGCGGGCAAACGGCATCGCCGCCGAATATACCAGAATCCCGGATCAAATCCTGGTGTACATCGACGGGGATTGGCACTACTATGATCCCATCAAGCAGGCCTTTGCCGAACAAAAGGAAGCCCTGAGCGGGGAGAGCCTGAAGCTGGAGATCGTGGACAAAGAAGGACTGCCCATCCAGATCGGAGAAGAACAGCTCAGCCTGACGCGCCTGGTGAACGGGCAGTTTTACAGTTTAAACAACCGTTTTGAATACCTTGGAAACGGCAAGTATCAGAGCATGATCAACGATGCCGATCTTTACCTGCAATTTGGCTACCGGGTTTCGGACAGCCAGACCGCGCTTCAGATCGTGCCGGTGAAAGATCTGGACCTCAGCCAGTCGCTGCGGATCATCGCCAGGCAATATCCCCGTACCTGGCAGGAAGCCGATGAGAGCATCCTGAGTCTCTTTGATGACGAGATTCTGGCGCAAGCATCGCTGATCCTTTTGGGAAACTACGATCAGGAAAACAGCCTTCGCATCCTGGAACGAATCAAGGACCAGCCTTATCACTTCTTCGGTTACGCCTCCAGTCCTGCCCAGTTGCCGCATTACGCCGTGCTTCCAGCCTGGCAAAACATGATTGCAGAGAATACCGCCAATCAGCACCGCAGTATCACATTGCAGAAAGTGAATGGTAAATGGCTTTATTATGAGGGCTTCTGGGAGAAGCTACCCCAATAGTCTGGAATCACCGGATCCTATAACTTTGGTTTGTTTGAGGGCAGGAGTGTATGCCATTGCGCTCCTGCCCGATGAATATGCACTTGGTTCAGCTTCAGGGCGACGTAAATGGGATAGCCTGCCAGATCACCACGAATGATCCACGTTTTCTTTTTTAATCATCTATGCCGTTATCAGATTTGCCTACAGGCAGCATACTTCGATTCTGCATTGGAGTAGAAAGTCCAAAAACACTTGACGAAAACCTCAGTGATGAATACAAATGTTCCTTTGGGCTTGTGCGGTATTAACCGAACTGCTGTGCCTGACTCTTTTGGGACGGTGATGATGAAACATGTAAAGCATCTATTGATCGAATACACCATTTGGCTGTATATCACGGCCTGTGTGGCATGGCTCTTGCTGCGTGCCTTTGAGCTTGCCGTGTCGGCGGAGCTGATCCTTATTAGTCCCGCGTTATTTGCCGCTGCCACGATGGCAGTGAAAGGCTCTCTGGCGGCAAGGATCATGGGTGAAGAATCCGTAAACCAGCTATGGAAGTACATTGCAGGATTGGCGATCCTCGTCTCCATCGTAATGGCTTGGGTGATAGTGGAAGTACGTCCCCTGGCCTTTTTTACTCAAGCGCAGAATACAGCATCCATCCTGGGCGGGATCTTCAATCCCGATCCAAAAGAGCTGGTCCCGATGCTCGCCGCTCTGGTGGAAACGATCTATCTGGCGCTTTTATCTACTGTCCTGGCGATCCCCTTTGCTTTTGTGCTGTCCTTTTTTGCCGCTAAGAATCTGATGTATTCCTCCCTCATCGGACGTGTAGTCTATGTCTTCATCCGTACAATGTCCACTATCTTTCGTAGCATTGAAGCCATCGTGTGGGCGATCATCTTTTGCGTGTGGGTGGGCATCGGTCCCTTTGCCGGTATGCTGGCCCTGTGGATCCACTCCATTGCGTCGTTGGTAAAGCTATATAGCGAGCAGATCGAAAACATCGATCCCGGTCCCGTGGAAGCCATCAAAGCCACCGGAGCTTCCACCTTGCAGGTATGGCGTTATGCCGTTGCCCCACAGATCCTGGCGCCCTATCTGGCTTTTACCATATACCGCTGGGATATCAATGTACGCATGGCCACCATCGTTGGTTTTGTGGGGGGCGGAGGTATTGGTCTGGCCTTGTATCAACAGCAGTCGATGCTGGCCTGGCGCAATGTAGGGCTGATCATGTGGCTGATCGCAATCGTGGTATGGGTGATGGATATGTTCAGCGCGTATATCCGTGAAAAGCTGGTGGCTAACTAACAAACAAGGATTTATCATGCAATACAACCCTGTAGAATTGATTATGAAAAAGCGCGACGGCAATGTGCTGTCCGAAGCGGAAATCTCCTTCTTTATCGATGGTTACTTACGCGATGCCATCCCGGATTATCAGATGACGGCCTTCCTGATGTGTTTTTACTTTCAAGGCGCTCTGCCCTCGGAAATCAGCGCTCTCACCAAGTGCTATATCCAGAGCGGAGATACACTCAGCTTTGATAGCTCCCTACCCCTGGCCGATAAACACTCCACCGGGGGCGTGGGCGACAAGATATCCTTGATGCTGGCTCCCATTGCATCCGCCCTGGGCCTGTATGTGCCGATGATATCCGGGCGCGGTCTGGGACACACCGGCGGCACTCTGGACAAGCTGGAAGCTATCCCCGGTTTCAATACTCAATATAGCATGCAGGATTTCAAAGCCTTGGTGCTCAAACACGGCTATGCTCTGGTAGGGCAATCCGCAGCCATGGTTCCTGCCGATAAACGCATCTACGCTCTGCGGGATGTGACGGCCACTGTGGAATCAGCGGCACTGATAACCGCCAGTATTATGAGCAAAAAGATCGCCGAAGGGGCAAAATACCTGGTGATAGATCTCAAAATCGGCAGCGGAGCCTTTATGCCCAATCTGCGCCGCGCCAAAGAACTGGCAGAGCATCTGATCAGCACCGGAGAGAGCTTTGGCCAAAAGGTAAAGGTAGTGTTTTCCAATATGAATTCCCCATTGGGACATGCCGTAGGTAACGCTCTGGAGACCATTGAAGCTATCGAATATCTGAAAGGGAACTATCTGCCGGATACTTACGAGATTACCACCCAGCTTGTCGCGCAGATGCTGATCATGGCAGGGAAGGCCAGGGACTTTGCCGATGCCGAAAAGATGATCAAGGGAATAGTGGATAGTGGAGCAGCCCTGGCAAAGTTCCGCGAAATCATCGCCGCACAGGGAGGCAACCCCCATGTAATTGAGGATTACAGCCTGTTTGATACTGCGAAATATCAGATCCCCATTATCGCCGGAAAAAACGGATACATCCATGCCATCGATTCACGTGCCATCGGTTACGCCCTGGTACACATCAAAGCCGGCCGCATGAAGACCACCGACCTGCTGGATTACAGTGCGGGTGCTCTGCTTTATCCCAAAATAGGGGATCAGGTGACTGCAGGAGATCAAATCGGAATCCTGCACTGCAACGACGAAATACAAGGCAGAGAAGTACTTCGCATGATTCAGGATGCCTACAGCATCTCCGAAGCTTACAAAGACAAGGAAGATCTGATCTACGAGATTCTCTGATTTCGGGGAGCTAATTTCGAGGGCAAAAAAAACTGGCTCCGGAAGAGGGATTCGAACCCCCGACCTAGTGGTTAACAGCCACCCGCTCTACCGCTGAGCTATTCCGGAACACCAAGTATGAGCAATCTCAGAATTGACCCCTTTTTTGTCAACTGATTTTTTGCCCAAGGCTGAGTTTGATGGGAGAAAGTGATGGTATCTATAAAGAGTCACCCAAATTTGCAAGCAGCGATCACTTAAACAAATGGGGATAAGTGCTTATATTATGTAGAGACAGATAAGACTATCTTTAGAAATTTGCTTGCTCGGGTTTGGACGTTTTTGCGCGTGTTTGGATCACCGATAATTGCAAATTGAGCCGATTTCGGACTATTTATGGAC
>JAGOKK010000024.1 GCA_017994635.1 Candidatus Cloacimonadota bacterium
ATTTTGAAGATCTCAAGCATGCCATCATCGAACAGGTGGTGCACCCAACCATTGGTGCGATGGAGGATCAGGTTCGTTTCGACGGGCGCAAGGCGAAGATCATGATCAATCCTCTGGGTAGATGGCACGATGGCGGTCCCGCCGCAGATACCGGACTTACCGGCCGCAAGATAATCGTGGATACCTATGGCGGATGGGCTCAACACGGTGGGGGAGCATTTAGCGGCAAGGATGCCACCAAGGTGGATCGCAGTGCAGCGTACATGGCCCGACACATTGCCAAGAGCATTGTAGGCAGCAAAATCGCCGATGAATGCCTGATCCAATTCAGCTTTGTGATTGGTGATTCGGAGCCCGTATCACTGATGGTGGATACTTTCGGTAGTGGGCAAATGCCGGATTCTGAGATTGAAAAGCTGATCAGAAGCAGATTTGACTTGACAGTAAAGGGAATCATCGAATACCTTGAACTTTCCCGAGCGATCTATCTTCCCACTGCCAGTTATGGTCATTTCGGGCTGAACGCTGAAAAACAAAGCTGGGAGCAGATCAAATACCTCGGATAGGAAGGTTTAGTGCCGCTCTATCAAACTTTATCCGGCAGCGACCCCTTCTTTCTGATTGCCGGTCCCTGCGTGATTGAAGAAGAAAGTGTCATGATGCCCACAGCGGAGTTTTTGAAAAAGTTGTGCGAGCGCTTGCAGTTGTCCTTTGTATTCAAATCGTCATTTACCAAGGCCAATCGCAGCAGTGTGGCATCTGCCACCGGTCCCGGCTTGGATGAAGGGCTGAGAATGCTAGAAAAGATCAAGCTTACTTTTGCTGTACCCATCCTGAGCGATGTGCATGAATGCGCGGATGTGGCGGCAGCTGCTGAAGTTTGTGATATCTTGCAGATACCTGCGTTTCTCAGCCGGCAAACCGCTTTGATCCAGAGTGCCGCTGCTACTGGGAAGATCTTGAACATCAAGAAAGGGCAATTCATGGCCCCTGAAGATATGTCCGCCGCTGCAGCCAAAGCTGCATCCACGGGGAATGCACAAATCCTGCTCACCGAGCGGGGCAGTTCATTTGGCTATCACAATCTGGTGGTGGATTTCCGCTCCTTTGCCATTATGGCTGAGACTGGCTACCCCGTGATCTATGATCTCACACATTCTTTGCAAACGCCATCCAGCGGCAGTAGTACTGGAGGGAATCCGGAATTTGCACCGATGATGGCGTATGCAGCCATGGCCACAGGGAAGGTGAGGGGACTCTTCATCGAATGCCATCCCCGGCCCAAAGAAGCGAAAAGTGACGCAGCCACAATGCTTTCACTGCAGGAAATGGAACCCATCCTGAGCCGTTGCATAGAGATTGTCCGGAGAAAATGAATATGGTAAATTGCTTTGTAAAACCCAATAAACGCCCAGTTGATTGGGCTCACATCAAGCTACTGGTATTGGATTGCGATGGAGTTCTGACCGATGGTCGCATCATTTATGGCGATAACGGACTGGATGTGAAACACTTTGACGCGCATGACGGACTTGCCCTCACCCTCCTGCAGCATACTGATTTGCAGGTGGCAGTGGTGACAGGGCGCACATCCGAAGCTCTGACCCGGCGTTGTGTCGATCTAAAGATTGAGCTGGTGTTCCAAGGAGTATCCAAGAAGCTTCTCTGTGTGGAAAAGTTGCTGGCCGATCAAGGTTTGGACTGGGATAATCTGGTCTATATGGGTGACGATTGGAACGATGTTCTTTGCATGCGCAGGGCTGCCCTATCCGCATGTCCCGCCAATGCTTTGCCAGAAATCCAGAAGATATCCGATCTGGTGATGGAAAAACCCGGCGGACATGGCGCAGTAAGGGAATTGGTGAATCTCCTCATGCAAAAGAAAGGCATCTTTGAACGGGCAGTGATGAGTTACCTGGATAGTAGCGCTTGCGAAGACCTTAAATGAAGCTAAGGTGCAAGATTCTGCTGCTGGTGTCTTTGCTCTTTGCACTTTCCTGTAAACAGGAAGAGCTGAGCAAACAGACTCCCACGATGGAGCGCGGACTACCGGATGAAACTTCGCTGAATGTGAAATTGAGCGAGTATAAGGACGAGCGCTTGATATACATCATTGAGGCGGCCAAGATGGAGCGCTACACTGATCGCAGAATGATGTATGCCTATCAGGTGACGTTAAGTTCCTACGATCCCGTGGGCAACCTAAGCTCGGTGATCAAAGCTGACACCACCATTGTGGATGATGCCCGGAATATGATTTTTGCCAGCGGTAAGGCCAGCTACAAGACCCCTGATGGCACGATCTCGACCTCCAAAATCGTCTGGGATCGCAATTTTGACGAGATAACTGCGCCTGCATTTGTGGAATTGCGGCGATCTGGAGATATACTGCGTGGGCGAAACTTGCGTACCAATTCCAAGCTGAGCTACGCGGAGATGGAAGCTGTGACAGCGGAAGGGACTTTTGATGAAGAAGATTATCGCTGGTAGCCTGCTGCTGTTTAGCTTGATTATGCTGTGGGCGAAGGACGATCCCCAGAAGTTTCGACTGGTGCATTCCGATAAACTCTACATGAGCAACCAGCCTACGGGCCAGATCCTGGAACTGTTTGGCAGGGTTCACTTTTTCTATGGCGATACCGAGTTTAAAAGTGATCGCGCGCTGATCCTGGATGGTCCCAAAATAGCGCGGCTCTCCGGCAATGTAAGCGTAGAGAACGATTCTCTGCATCTTGTGGCGGATTCTCTGGCTTATTACCGCATCCCCAGAGTGCTGAATATGGGGGGCAGAGTTCAGCTGACTCAGGATACCAAAGCGGGCAAGACCCGATGGATGCGGGGGGATTACGGTATCTACGATCAGGCCAAGGACACTTTTACTGCCTGGAGTAGGGTACGCGCCTACGATCAAGACGAAAATGGGTATGCCTCCTGCGGTTACGCCTTTTGGGATCGTGCGGCGGGTTATGCCTATCTGATCGAAAAACCCAGTATCACTGCCGGCACCACAGATACCTTGACCGTTTCTGCCGACAAAATGGAGTTCTTCGATAGTGAGCGCAAGTTGATTGCCACTTTCAACGTCGAGGTCTCCAGTGATGAGTACAGCGCCAATAGCGATTTCCTGATCTACTTCGCAGAGGAAGAAAAGGCGGTATTCATCGGCGAACCGGAGTTTACGAACGACTTCGCCACGGCCAATGCCCAGGAGTTTCATCTCTGGTTCAAAGAGCGGGAATTGCAGAAGGCAGCGCTGATGGATTCCTGCCGTGTTTACTTCGCCCAGGAAGAGGGAAAAGCGAAGGATAACTGGGTGCAGGCCAAGGACATCGTGATCAATTTCGCCTCCGACCGGATAGAAGATTTTGAGGCTGCAGGCGAGGTCTCATACTACTTCCTACAGGAAGAAAAAGAAAAGCAGGACTTTTTTATCAACTCTGCCGTGGGACAGGTGTTAAAAGCTAAGTTTGATGCGGACAACAAGCTAAAGCTGATGGACATGAGCGGCAGAATTCATGGACGATATGTATTCAAGAATGACTCTTGACAGATAGCAGGACTTTTATTACTATATTTACTATGGAATTGCATAAGATTAGAGCGCAGAATCTCGTGAAGATATACGGAAAGCGGACCGTGGTGAACGATCTCAGCTTGGAAATCAATCAGGGAGAAGTAGTTGGTATCCTTGGCCCCAATGGTGCCGGCAAAACCACCACTTTTTACATGATCATCGGTCTGGCCAAGCCAAACAAAGGCAAGGTGTTTCTCGATGATCACGATATCACTCACAAGGCCATGTTCAAACGGGCTCGCATGGGCATGGGCTATCTGGCTCAGGCTCCCTCCATCTTTGCCAAACTCAGTGTGGAAGATAACGTGCTGGCCATTCTGGAGACCCTCAAGATTCCCCGTAAACAACGGCCGCAGATCCTGGAAGAAGCACTTGGCGAGCTGAACCTGAGCAAATTGGCCAAACAAAAGGCATACACCCTATCCGGGGGTGAACGCAGAAAGCTTGAGATTACTCGGGCTCTGGTAACAAAGCCCACCTTCATCTTTATGGATGAACCATTTGCCGGCGTAGATCCCATCGCGGTGTCCGATATCCAGGACATCATCGACAAACTACGTGAGAAGCAAATCGGCGTGATGATCACTGATCACAACGTAATTGAGACTTTGAAAATCGTGAATAGGGCTTATATTATCTACGAAGGTAAGATCATCGTATCCGGAGTGGCGAACGATCTTATCCACGATGAGAAAGCCAGACAGCTATATTTAGGAGAAAGGTTCTCGATGAGCCCTTTTGAGCAAAGATTATGAGCGGAATGAATCAGCATATCGCCTTGAAGCAGAAACAGGAGCTTGCTCTCAAGCCCAAGATGCTACAATCCTTGAAAATGCTGGCTCTGCCCATTTTGGAGCTTGAAAGCTATATCAAACAAGAGTTGGAAACCAATCCTCTGCTGGAATTGCGTGATGAAAAAGACGAGGAGGATCTTGAGGATGCGCCCTACGAACAGAGCGCTCCCGAGAGCAATACCCCTCTGGAAGATGTAGATTCACCCGAAGCGCAAAACGAAACGGTGGCGGAAGCCCGTGAGCTGACCGAAATCCTGGATCAATGGAACGACTATCACTCTGGCTCCGGAGACTACAGCCGCTCGGAGGCAGAGGGAGATCATGGAGAATCGCTGATCCGCTACGAAGGCAACAGCAAAGAGACCTATCTGGAGCAGCTTTATCCGCTCAATCTACCGGAAAATGAAGTGGACTTCATTACCGAATTGGTCGATAGCTGCGATGTCTACGGTTTCCTGCCGGAAAAGTACAATATCGAAGCAATTGCCAGACGCTTTCAGATCAATTCTGTCCGAGCTGGTGAACTCCACCAGCTCGTGATGAATCTCTCACCCCAGGGCATCACCGCCCGCAATATCTCAGAATGCCTGATGGCTCAGCTTTCCGAGCAGCAAAAGGAAAATCGGATCATCTGCGGTATGGTCTGCGAACAATTTGAGAACCTCATCCATCGCCGCTATCAGAAGATCGCATCTTTCTTCAATGTATCCGAAGAGACGATCATGGCGGCCAGGGAGCAGATCTCCAAGCTCGATCCAAAGCCGGGATTGCGGATATTACAGAGTAATGCGGCATACGTGTATCCCGACGTTACACTCAAGATCATAGATGGGGAGTATGTGGTGATCATCAACGATCATATCACTCCCAATATCATCATCTCACCACGCTATCGCAAGATGATAAACCGAGGCTTTTTTGACAAGGAGACCACTTCTTTTGTGCGGGAACGCATCAATAGCGCGAAGTTTTTGATCAAGTCCATATATATGCGGATGCGTACTCTGGAGCAAGTTTCGCTTTCCATCGTGAAGCACCAATACGACTTTTTTTATAATGGCAGCGGCATCATGCAGCCCCTAACTTACAGCGTGATCGCGCAGGATCTGGGGAAGAGTGAATCCACAATCAGTCGCGTGGTGAAGCATAAGTACGCCGAAACGCCTTATGGCATCTTTGCCTTCAAGGATTTCTTTACCTCCACAGCCGGCCGGGATGACAACTACGAGAACATTTCCCGCCAAAAAGTGAAATCCTGCATCCTGCGCCTGGTGGAGAATGAGAACAAGCGTAAACCGCTGTCGGATCAGGATCTGGTGGAGCGCCTGAAAGCTGAGGGCTTGAATGTTTCGCGCCGGATCATCGCCAAATACCGCGATGAATTGGGCATCCTGAATAGCAGATTAAGAAGAAAATAGAGGTATATCTTGGAGAATTATCAAGTTGTCGTCATTGGCGGTGGACCCGGAGGCTATGAATCCGCCATCAGGCTCTCTCAGTATGGCATTGGTGTAGCCGTCGTGGAAAAAGAACGCCTGGGCGGTGTCTGTTTGAATTGGGGATGCATCCCCACCAAGACTTTGGTCAAATCGGCCGAGTTGGTTAGAGAGATCCAGGAAAGCGAGAGTTACGGATTGCCCGCTGTGGATTTCACTCCCGATTATAAAGCTATTTGTGAACGCAAGAATACTATCGTGGAATCTCTGGTTGGCGGCATTGAGTATCTTTATCGCAAGCGGAAAATCCCTGTGTACAATAGCGCCGTAACCCGCATCTGCAAGACATCTGGTGCTTATGAACTTCAGATGGCAGATGGTAATTCAGTTTCTGCCCAATACATTATCCTGGCTACCGGCAGCACCTCAAAGAGCCTGCCGGGCATCACGATCGATGAGGTAAACGTACTCAGTTCCACTGGCATCCTGAAGCTGGACACCTTGCCCAAAAGCCTTGCAGTAGTGGGCGGAGGAGTGATTGGCTGTGAATTTGCCTCTATCTACGCCACTCTCGGGGTTCAAGTGACTATTATCGAGTTCTTACCCCGCTTGATCGCGTTGGAAGATGAAGAGATTTCCAAGCGGCTGGCCATTGCCTTTAAGAAGAGCGGGATCAAAGTGATGTTGAATGTGGGGGTGAAAAGCATCCAAAGCACAGATGGCAAACAGATCTTGAAACTCAGCGACGACAACGAGCTTGAGGCCGAAAAAGTGCTGCTCTCTGTCGGCCGTGAACCAGTTTTCGATATTCAGACCGAAGGGTTTGAATTGATCCGTCAGCGGGGAGCGATGGTGATTGATAGCTATATGCGCACCAATGTTCCAGATATCTATGCCATAGGTGACCTCACCGCCAAGCTGCAATTGGCGCATACGGCCTCCAAGCAGGGTCTTCTGGCAGTGGAACATATCAAGATTCAGATCACGGGGGAAGCCAAACCCCTTCATCCCTTATCATATACAGATATTCCCCGTTGCACTTTTACCAATCCCGAAATTGCTTCTGTAGGCTATACAGAAGCACAAGCCAAAGAAGTTTTCGGCGAAATAACAGTTGGCAAGTTCCCCTTTTCAGCCAGCGGCAAAGCCATGGCCATGTCGTCAACCCAAGGTTTCGTAAAAACCATCGCCCGCAAAGACAAGGGTGAACTCGTGGGTATGCACATCATGGGACCGCAGGCAGCGGAGCTGATCGCTCAGGGCGCCATCATGATCGCCAAAAAAATGAAAGCAGAAGACATCCACGATATCGTGTTTGCTCACCCGACCCTATCTGAGGCAATCATGGAATCTGTGGAGGATCTGCTGGACCTCTCCATTCACAAAATCTAAACAGGAGGATCACATGCAAATTACCATTACTGCACGTCACTTTGAGCTGACCAAGGCTATCCGGGACTATGTGGAAAGCTCATGCCTCAAGCTGAAGAAGTACTTCGACCACATCATTACCATTCATGTAACGCTGGCGCTGGAAAACAGCCGCAACATCTGCGAGCTTTCTCTGCATGCTGGCAAGTTCGGATTGCAGGCAGAAGCGGAAGAAATGGATATGTATCTTACTATAGACAGCGCCATAGACAAGATGGAAGCGCAAATCAAGAAACTCAAAGACCGCGTTACCGACCACCAAAAGCGCGCTCTCAAGGATCATTTTGACGATTTCTCCCGTGCATCGGATATCACTGTAAACAAAACCGATCGCGTTCGCCGTACAGTGAAAACTAAACGGGTGGTAACCGAAGCGATGGACCCCCATGAAGCTATCGAAAAAATGGAGGAGATGAAGGAAGACTTCCTTATCTTCAGAAATATCGAAACTGACCGCATCAATGTGATGGTCAAGAAGGACAATGAAAACTTCAAACTTTTTGAGCCCTAAAGAGTAAAGAATATGCATATAACGGCCGGCTTGATCGCCATCAGGCCGGCCATTAATCCAAAGAAAGCCAGCATTTCGCAATTCCATGAATCCGGCGATTGCGGGAATAACTAGCGAAAGACAAGGGGAATATGAAAGAAATTACCGTCCGAGATTTCTTCGATGCCAAAAAGAAGGATCTTGCCTTGTCTCTGGTGAGTGAACCGGAGACCTTATCCAAAAAGATCAATTCGCCCCATGTAAACAGGCCGGGTCTGGCTCTGGCAGGGTACTTGGAAGTGTTTGCTGCGGAACGGATTCAGGTGATTGGAGAAACCGAGGTTCGCTACCTGCAGTCCATGCGGGAAGAGGAGCTTATCGCCAGGGTGAGGGATATGTTCAAGACCGATATCCCCTGTATCATCATCACCAAGGGGCTCACGCTACCACCGATGATCGAGTATCTGGCCAATGATCTCAATATCGCCCTGCTTTCCAGCCGTCTTTCCACCATAAATCTCATTCAGCATCTCAGCCGCTATCTCCAGGATATCTTTGCCCTGGAAAAGACGATTCACGCAACGTTGGTCGATGTCTTCGGCCTGGGCATCCTGCTCACTGGAAAAAGCGGCATAGGCAAAAGCGAATGTGCACTGGATCTGGTTCACCGTGGACATAGCCTGGTGGGCGATGATCTGATCACTCTGCGATATTTGGATGAGCAATTGATAGGCCGGCCGGGGCGTGAACTGGGCTATTTCATGGAGATCAGGGGGGTAGGATTTGTAAACGTGGAGCGCATGTTTGGCATCGAGCGTACCCGCCGCCAAAAAAACATCGATCTACAGATCGAGCTGATGCCCTGGCAGGAAAACATGGATTATGAGCGCATCGGACTATCCAATAGTTATGCCGAGCATCTGGGAGTAAAGATACCGATCATCTACTTGCCGGTATCACCTGGTAAAAACGTCTCGGTGATCGTGGAAGTAGCTGCCATGAATATGATCTTAAAGAGTGTTGGTTACGACGCTGCGGAAGATTTTAACCAAAAAGTACATGCCGAGATTCGCAAGAAAACCTTGCACAAGAAGATTGAAAATGACGCGCAAGATAGTGACGGTAAAGAATAAGCTGGGGTTACATGCCCGCCCCTCAGCCCTTCTGGTGAGGGCTGCCACGAAGTATCGTTCCGAGTTCTACATCGAGAAAGACGGTACCAAAGTGAATGGCAAGAGCATCATGGGTGTGATGATGTTGGCCGCGGAATGCGGCAGTACCCTGCATCTCATAGCTGATGGCGTGGATGAGGAATATCTTTTGGATGAAATATCCGTGATGATCACGGAAGGTTTTGGAGAATAGTAAATGCAAGAACTTCATGGACAACGAGTAGCCGATGGATTAGCCGTAGGAATGGCTGTTTTTATCGAGCCCAAGGCTCTGCATATTCCGGCAACTAAGATCAATTCTGAACAGGTGGAAGCAGAGCGGCAATCGCTGCTGCAAGCTTTGAGAGATTGCGAAGCTGAGCTAGGGGCAATGCTCACTCCCGGCATCACCAACGACGGTGAAAAAGAAATCCTGAATACCCATATCGAGATCCTCAGAGATCCGGAGTTGCACAAGAACCTGCTGGAAGCCATTGATCACGATCATTGGACTGCGGCCAAAGCGGTGGATGAGATCTTCACTGCCACAACCAGGTTTTTTGAGGGTTTGGATAACGAGATGTTTTCGCATCGTGCGGCAGATTACAATGATATCTCCACCCGTCTGTTGCGCAAGCTTCTCGGTCTGGAATCCGAGGACTTCAGTGCTTTGGGAGTAGAGTATATTCCCATTTTTACCAAGATCAGCCCCTCCCAGGTTTCCAAGCTTCACCGTCAGGGTGTACGTGCCTTCATCGCCGATACCTGCAGCAATACTTCGCATGCCGCCATCATTTCTCGTGCCTTGGGCATTGCTGTGGTAAACGGAGTCCATGAGATTCGCAGCTATGTGAAAGAGGGCGACATGCTGATCATCGACGCCGAAGCTGCGAAAGTGATCGTCGATCCAGATGATGAAATGCTGGAATACTACGCCCAAAAGCTGCAAGTGGAAGAACTGATCAAGCAAAAACAGGAAAAGCTGAAGGCTACCGACGCCGTCACTCTGGATGGTCAGCGTGTGAGCATCTATGTAAATATGGGACTGCCGGAGGAACTACCCGGGATCAAAGAACTTGGTTGCGATGGCATCGGCCTCTTCCGCACGGAGTTTATCTATCTTTCACGCAATTCCTTACCGAATGAGGACGAGCAGTTTGAGATCTACAGCAAGGTAGTATCCGAAATGGCTCCGCTTCCTGTTACCATCAGGACTTTTGACCTCGGGGGCGACAAGCTGCTGCATCTGATTCCTTCGCCACACGAGCAAAATCCATATCTGGGCAGTCGCGGCATCCGCTTTTCCCTGGCACATCCGGAGCTGTTTAAGACGCAGCTAAGAGCCATCATCCGGGCTTCCGCATTTGGCAAAGTGAAAGTGATGTTTCCCATGGTGATCGATGTGGATGATTTCAAAGAAGCGCGCTCCATTCTGGTATCCTGCATGAACGATCTCTACGCCGAGGGACACAAATATGATTCGGAGATTCCCATCGGCTGTATGATCGAAATCCCATCCGCCGCTCTCAGCTCCGATGCTCTGGCCAAGGAATGCGATTTCTTCTCGATCGGCACCAACGATCTGGCACAATACACGCTGGCCGTGGATCGTAATTGCGATAACGTATCTCGTTACTACATCACTCACCATCCTTCTGTGCTGAAGCTTATCCGTATTACGGTGGATAATGCTGCCAAGCATGGCGTTCCCGTCTCTCTTTGCGGCGAAATGGCCTCGCAGCCGGAGTATGTGCCTCTGCTCATCGGGATGGGGATCAAGGAACTATCGGTAAACAGCTCATCGCATTTTGGGGTAAAAAGTGTGGTGCAAAACTGTGACGCCAAGCTTTATGCCATTATGAAGAACTTCGATTTTTCCACCTCACTGGTACAGGTGGATGAATTGGTTTATCGTACCCTGAAACCCTATTACAGCTCTCAAGGGAGGTACTGATGCTGATCTATGAACACAGGAACCTGCTGGCAAACAGGTACATCCCCACCGCCGTTGATCCTCTAAGGATTCAAGACTTTAGCCAGAAATGTTACGAAGCAGATCAGGATATCAAGAGTGAACGGGCATCGGATATCCTGGGCTTTTACAGTTTACCCGAATATGACACTTCCCAGATCAAGAGCTTCGTTTCTTCCCTGGATCCCCGTTTCGACACTATGGTAGTTCTGGGTATTGGCGGTAGCGCGCTGGGCAACAAAGCCCTCTACAACGCACTCAAAACCGAAAGGAACCTACAGCGAAAGCTATTGGTCTTTGATAACGTGGATCCCGTCTATCTATACGAAATCCTATCCGGAATCGATCTGGATCGCACACTGTTCAACGTGATCACCAAGAGCGGTACCACCGCTGAGACCATGGCAGGATACATGATCCTGCTCGATCTGATCAAGACCAGGTTTCCTGAAGATTTTCGAAAGCGCGTGATCATCACCACGGACAAGGAAAAGGGCTTTCTGAGACAGATCATAAATCAGGAAGGCTACGCTTCCTTTGTGGTCCCGGACAATGTTGGCGGTCGCTTCTCCGTTCTTACAGATGTCGGTTTGCTATCCTCGGCCTTTGCCGGCATTGATATCGACATGCTGCTCCAGGGTGCAGCCACGATGCGAAATCGATGCGAAAATCCTGACATCATGGCAAACCCCGCCTATCTGAACGGCCTACTGCATTTCCTGTATATGCGTGAAGGAAAGAACATCAGCGTCATGATGCCGTACAGCAATTCTTTGTATGACTTTGCCGATTGGTATCGTCAACTTTGGGCGGAAAGCCTGGGTAAACGTTACGACCGCAAAGGCCGTGAAGTCTATGTGGGGCAAACTCCTGTGAAGGCTTTGGGCACCACCGATCAACATTCCCAGGTGCAGCTATACACCGAAGGTCCCTCCGATAAGGTGTTTACCTTCCTTTCGGTGGAGAGATTCCAGCATGACTATGTGATTCCCGATCTGCATCCTGACCGCCCAGAGGTAAGCTACCTGGGGGGTAAGAAACTCTCGGAACTGCTGAATGCGGAACGCTTTGCCACCGAAATAGCCCTTACCAAAGCGGAGCGCCCGAATTGTAACCTTATTTTTAGCGAGATTGACGAGCTTACTCTGGGTGAAGCCATCATGATGTACGAGATTCAGACAGTGTTTACTGGTAAATTGCTCAATATCAATCCCCTCGATCAACCTGGCGTGGAAGCCGGGAAAATCGCTACTTACGCTCTTATGGGTAAGGCCGGATTTGACAAAGAACGGGATGAGATCAAGGAGTACAAGGCCTGATAACTGTTTGAGACGGAGATGATATGAAACGCTGGTTGCTGCCCTTCCTGATATTGGGCTTTCTTGTGTCCGGAGCCGGGACCGCGCAACCAATGGATGGCCATCTCTGTATGCGGGATACTTCTCTGCGGCAAATAAAGGAAGCGGTTAAGGCATGTACCTCCCTGGACGAGCACCGTTATTGGCAGGCTCAATGGGAGGCTCTGGAACCCACTGCCATGCAGTGTTTTTACGATAGCCTTGCCGCGTCAGAGCCAGCAAATCCGGAGTATGAATATCTGCGCCTGCGTTATCAGTCAGTTGAATTGCAATTACCACAAACCGGCGCCCTGATCGCGGCTCATCCGGATTTCTACTGGGGTTTCAAGCTATTTGCTCTGGCTTTGTGCGAAACCATCCTCAGCTCACGTCCGCTTCCCATCACCCAGTCTGATGTCACCATCTTACACAGTGCCACCCAAAAGTTCCACGAGAAGCAGGAGTTTTATCTCGCTCTGATGCTGATCTATCAGAAACGGGGAGATCATGACACTGCTGCCACCTGGTTGAATCAGCTTTCCGATCCCACTCTGATAGCCGCGAATTGGCAGATCATTGATGCGCTGGCCCTGGAGCTTGGCGACCAGGCGTTATACAGCCAAAAGTTGCCTGCGTTAATCAGCGTATATATCCAGAGCGGAATCATCAATCAGGCAGATAGCCTCGCTGTATATGGCGATCAGGTTTCCGAGTTTGGCGATCGCCTGCATGGCAAGTCCGGAGCGCGATAATGAGTGAAAGATACGACAATTGCTTTGTCTGTGGTGCTGCCAATCCCATTGGCCTCCGACTGGAGTTCAGCTTTACCGGTGATGGGGCATCTCAGGCCGAATTGATTCTACCGGATCACTTTGAAGGTTACCCCAATGTGATTCATGGCGGCATCGTATCCACCTTGCTGGACGAAGTGATGGCCAAAGCCGTGCTCCATAGCGGCAAGGTCGCCTTTACTGCCAGATTGCAGGTGAGCTTTCGCCGTCCGGTTCCTGCCAATACCACGCTGCATTTGGAGGGCAGGATCGTAAGCAGCAAAACCCGCACCATCATCACCGCTGCCCGTCTCTACGACGCAAGTGGCGATTATGCTGAAGCGGAAGGCGTCTTCATCGTTCCCAAATCATGAAATCACCGCTGCACAACATCTTTAGCCCGGGAGAACAGCGCATATTGCTCTTCCTGATCTTTTTTCTGCTTACCGGTATTGGATTGCAGCTATCTGGTAAAGATCAACTCTCTCAGGCGAGCGCGGCCGATAGTCTCACGCTGGCTCTGGAGGTGGATTATCAGCTCAGGATCGACATCCGCACAGCATCAGAGGATGAATTGATGGCACTAAAGGGCATCGGTCCCAAACGTGCGAAGGATATTATTGCGTTTCGAGAAATGCACCCCTTTCAAAACGTAAGTGATCTGCTACAGGTATCCGGAATCGGTCCCAAAACTTATCAAAAGCTACTGCCCGATCTGCTGGTGTTTGGTGATTCTTTGGCCTTTGAAACCCAGCCCAGAAGTGCCTCCAACAGTACTAAACAAACCACTGGGACAGTAAATATAAACACAGCAAGTCTCGATGAACTCTGCACTTTAGATGGCATTGGCCCCAAGAAAGCCCGCGCGATCATTGATTATCGGGAAGCCAATGGCCACTTCGCCAGCCCGGATGATCTCTGCCAGGTAAAGGGAATCGGGAAGATCACTCTGGAAAAGAACCGCGCGAGGATTTCACTTTGAACAGCCGCATCAAGCGTCCCATCCTGCTGAGGCTCACTCTGAGCATTCTTCTGCCCCTGTGTTTTATCTACACACTGGTCTTGCTGGCAAATTACCGGCAAAATCGAGCCAGTGCCGAAGATGCAGCCAGCGCCTATTTACAGGAGCTTTGTGCTCATCACGCCTCCAATCTGGATGCCAATCTGCGGCAAGTGGAACAGCAATGCGCCACTCTGGCAAACACACTGGGGATCAATCCCGGCCTCAAGGATGCTGATCTGAACGTATTATTAAGGGCAGCCATCGCACAAAATCCTTTTCTAAGCGGCATCACCATTGCCTTCCAACCTTACGCTCACAACCGCGAGACCGAACTCTACGCTCCCTATCTGTACCGTGAAGATGGGAAAGTAAAAGCCAAAGAACTCAATCAGGACTATAACTATACCGTAAGTGACTGGTATCTGCCGCTGTTGAAGGATCCCCAGCCATATTGGACCGAACCATACCATGGTGAATCAAGCGGAGTACTGAATGCCTCATATCTGTATCCCATCAGCCCCGAGGGGCAGTTTATCGCCGTCGCGGGAGCTGATCTCAGCCTGCCTAAGCTTACCGGGGAATTGGCAAATCTGAGATTGGACGATGCCATTGTCCTTTTACTCAGTAAAGAAGGCAGCATTCTTTCTCATCCAAATCAGGATTGGATCATGCGCCAAAACCTGCAAAGCCTGGCATCTGGTTTGGCTCCAGAGTATCGCGCGCTGCAGGATGCCCTGTCAAATGCTGATCAGGGTCTGCTTCGCTCAAGTAAGGATAACAAAGGAAATGCCCACTGGATCGCTTTTCAGCGCGTGCCCGCCACGGCGTGGACCTTTGCCGTAGTAAAATCTGAAGCATCAGTTACCAAGGAACTCAGGCGCAATCTGAAGTATCAGATCTCCATCATGCTGATCGGCCTGGCCCTGATCATCCTGCTGATCCTCAGTGTATCCATCTCGATCGTAAGACCCATCAAAGCCTTGCAGGTGCGCGCCCGGAAGCTTGCAGATGGTGATCTGGATAGCAGCATCATCGTGCCCAAAACCAGGGACGAAGTGCAGGAACTGGCGGAACTCTTCAATAGCATGACCACAGAGCTCAAGCTGCAGATAGCCCAGCAGGAAGAACTCAGCGCTGCCAAGGCCAGAGTGGAAAGCGAATTGTCCATCGCTCACGACATTCAGCAATCGCTTTTACCGCATGTGTTTCCGCCTTTTCCAAACCGCCCGGAATTTGCTCTGTATGCCCAGATGATCCCCGCACGTGACGTTGCCGGTGATTTTTTTGATTTCTTCTTTTGTAACCAGCAAGAATTGGTGCTGATTATCGCTGATGTGTCGGGTAAAGGCATTCCCGCAGCCCTATACATGGCGGTTACCCGCACCTTGCTCAAGACCGCTGCAGAAAACGCAGATGGTCCATCGGAAGCGCTAAATCATGTGAACCGGGTATTGGCAGAAGGCAATGACAGCTGTATGTTTACCACTCTATTTATCGCTTTTTACCATCTGTCCACAGGATGCTTGCGTTATGCCAATGCCGGCCATTTGCCGCCGCTACTCTTTTGCCGGGATGGGCAGGCGATGAGTCTGCCTTCCTTGGGAGATCCGGCACTTGGCATTGTGGAAAACTACACTTTCCATGAAGCATCTCATGCGCTCAAGATCGGCGATCGCTTGATATTTTTCACCGATGGCGTTACCGAGGCACAGGACGCATCGGGTAATTTCTTTGGCACTCAGCGCCTTGGCGATATCCTGCAAGGCAGCCTGGAGGATAGCATCGAAAACGTGCAAAACCGCATCAAAGAAGAACTTATTGCCTTTCAGAAAGGTGAATTGGCAGATGACATCACCATGCTTTTCTTCAGCCGGAGGTCATGATGGAAGCTTCACTCACCCTGGAAGCGCGTCTGCAGGAGCTTGATCGTCTCCTGGCCTTTGTGGATCAGATCGCGCAGAGTATCATCTCATCTTTTGTGCTGCAGCTCGTCTGCGAGGAAGTATTTACCAATATCATCAGGCATGCCGGCCTATCTCCCCAGCAGCAGATCATCTTCTCATACCGCTCCTCCCCGGAGTCGCTGTTCCTTTCCTTTCAGGATTGGGGGCGTCCCTACGATCCGGAAGCCATATCTCCCTCAGAGGCTCAGCAGGAACTGGAACAACAAAACATCGGTGGTCAGGGCTGGAGGCTGATTCGTCACTATGTGGATCAGCTCAATTATGACCGTAAGGATGAGAGCAATATCCTTATTTTAACCATTCATTTACCAAGGAGTTAATATGAAATACGAATTGCTTAGCGAAGCTGGAGCCCAGATTCTGGGTTTGAAGGGCAGATTGGATGCCATCAGCGGGCCTGAACTGGAAGAACAGCTTGATCTTCAAGCTGTACAAACTAAATTGATCATTGATTTCACCGATCTTGCCTACATCAGCAGTGCAGGTCTCAGAGTTATCCTTAAGATAGCCAAAACTCTGCAAACACAGGGGAAAAGCCTGGTGCTTTGCGGGATGCAGGGCTTCATCAGAGAGATCTTCGACATTTCAGGTTTCAGCGGGATCCTGAATATTGTAGCTTCTTGCGATGATGCGCTGAGCTAGGGGAGGAACTATGCTGAATTGCGCGGAAGAACTCATCCTGCTGGCGATTGACGATGAAAGCGGAGCCTTTCACCGCATGATCGATGTGAATTTCAATCTTTCTCTCGTAGGCGCTTTGATCATGGATTTGGCACTCAGAAACCGTATCGACAGCGATCTGGAGCATATCTATGTGATCTCAAAAGAACCCACCAATGATCCCTTTTTGGATCAAGTGCTGGAAATGATCGGAGCTCCGGAAGCCGCTGGCAGCTCTGCCATACTCCTGCGGCAACTCTATCAATCGTTGGAAAACCTGCGGGATAGATTGCTAAAACGGCTGGAACTGAAGGGTATCATCCGGTTCACTGAGAATCGGGTACTCTGGCTGTTCAAACAGCGCCGCTACCCCGTGATCGATCAAAAGGAAGAAAAGGAAGTACTTACCCGTATCCGGGAAACTGTACTGACCGAAGTTATTCCGGAACCACGCGATCTGGCCTTGATCTCGCTTATCAATTCCTGTGACCTGATGGATAAAATCTTCAGTTCCAGCGAATTGCGGGAGCATGACACACGCATCCAACTCCTCAGTAAGATGGATCTCATTGGCCACAGTACAAACAAGATCATTGAAGACGTGCAAAAGATGATCGCTTCAGCTTTTGGAGTATAGCCAGCCCTCACGTGTTATCTACAGAACAAGTGGTGAGACCCAGATAAATCTGGAAAGACCAGCCGGCCTCAATCCGGCGTTCCCAACTAGCAGGTTGATAAAGCCTGCGCATGTCAAACACATCCCAAACACATCCCAAGCCTCGCTCAGGATGTGCTTGGGATGTCCTTTGGTTGCATAGACTATGTCAGAGAGGGCGAAGAAGTCGGCGGCCTGATCTCATGTGCTGAAAGTGTTCCCTGTATGTAACATACATGCCAACATGATGCTACATATAGAGGTTATAACCGTGCGAACTTCAATACAATATCGCTTTCTGCATTCTGTATGCTTGGGGATTGCCTACCGGGGCTATGCAGGATCCACTTTGAAGTGATATAATTCATCCACAGCTCACTTCCCTGCTTGTATGGGGCTGTTGCCCTCTCCCACAATACTATATCCAAAAACAAAGCCATGGTGGAGTCAACCATGGCTTTGGGTTTTGTGTGTTGCTGAGGAGGGATTATTTTCTGTGCTTATGCATTTTTTCACCGTCGCAATTGCCGCAATCATCCTGAGAGGACATCCATCCGCCCATACCATGACCGCCCCTTTGACCGCGGGCGCTATGGAACTGTCCTTTTGAGCCCATCATGCCACCCATTTTTGCCATGTGCTTCTTCATGATTTCCTTTTGCTCGGGGCTGAGTTCTTTCATGTGCGATGCCCACAAATCTACGCGGGCGTTCTTCATTTGCAGTTGTTTGGCTGTAATCTGTTGGTTTAGCTCTTTCACGCGTTTCACGTTTTCAGCCTTCATGGCATCAGCCACATCCAGGCGCAAGTTTTTGATCTCTGCTTCCATAGTGTTCTGTTGCTTTTCAAATGTCGATCTGGCGGTTTCAAATTTTTGTTTTTGGGCATCGGTAAGCTTCAGCTCTTCCATGCAGGCTGCCATTTCGTGCATTCCTTTCATTTCGCCTTTTTCAGGCATAGCGCGATGCTGATGTGCACCCATCTGGGCAGGCAAAGCCACGATGAGCAGTGCCAGAGCCAGGCTAGTCATTATTATTCTTTTCATGTCGATTTCTCCTATGATGTATGTGATTGTGGCGTTGATTTAAAAATTCTATACGCTTGCCGAAATACTCATCGGCTTCGGCTGCGCTCATTTGCTTACGAAGGTTTAAAAGGCTGGTTCCCAACCGCCGTTCCAGGGCAGTCTGGGCTACTAAACTGGAGTCTATGATGGCCATTATATTCTCTTCATTCACCGTGTCTTTGCGCAATTCCTGGAGCAAGGCCATGGTGGTGCGGTGAAATTCCTGCCGAGCTGCAGTGATCTGAGGATCACGTTCGGAACGCTCGATGTGTTCGGGCAAGCGGGGATAGCGTATTCTCAGCTCTCGCGTGTCGGGGCGGGGTGGACGGGCCAGCCGCAACCAAAAGAGGCTGCCCAGAACTGCCAGATTGAAGGAGAGCGAGATAAACAGCAGGATAACCAGGCTTTTCTTACTCATCGTAGGCTCCCGCCATCAGGCTGTTATCTCCAAATAGGGTATCCGCAGGTTCCTCATTTAGCATGGATTGCACGTAGGACTCGGCGTCGTCATACTGGCTGATACCGATAAAGGTCCCTGCTCCGAGGCTAAACACGACCCCCAGGGCAGCGGCAGCCATGGAAAGGCGAAATCTTCTTACCTCCGCCTTACGATTCCTGCGGGGCAGCGCATTCATCGTCATATGATGAAGCTGGGGTGGCATTTCAGGATCGGGAAGACTGCGCAGAGTGTTTACGATACCCCGATAATCTTCATGGAGTTTATGGCAGGAGATACAGCGACCAAGATGCACTTGTAGCTTGGCTTCATGGCTGGGTTTGAGCTCGCCGTCGAGCTTGAGGCTGATGAATCGTTCAGCTGTTCTGCATCTCATCTGTCTTCTCCTTACATTTATTAAAGCGCATATCGCTTCCTCTCATACTACCCCCTTCTCCTTTCTTTCCTGCAGGATTTTTTTGCGCAAGAAGCGTTTGGCTCTTACCAATAGCGATTCCACCGCTTTAACGCTGATTCCCAGGTGTTCGGAGATCTCTTTGTAGGACATCTTATCATAGTATTGCAATTGGACCACCGCGGCCAGCCGGGGCGGTAAGGCTTGCATGGCGGACTTCAGTTCACCAAAGTCCTGTTCATCTTCAGCTTTGGGCTGTGGGATATTCTGGAATTTCTCGGTATCCAGAGTGATGTAACGGTTTTTCTGCTTCATAAAGGTCATCGCTTTATTATGCGCGATGCGATACACATATGACACTGCAGTGGATTCATCGATCCGTTCGAAATGCTCAAAAACCGAGATAAACACCATTTGCACGAGGTCCATGGCGTCGTGCTCATTGGCGGTGAGTCTCATCAAATAGCGGTAAATGCGCTGCTGATTCTGGCTCAGGAAGTCTTCAAAAAGCTCTTTCTTCATCTATAGATACCATTTTACATATTAAAGCAAAGCCGCGCCCCTGCAAACCGAAAGTGCTGGTAGTCTTCAGGTCTGGCATTCTCAGGTACATCAATAGTGATAGTGATCTACGATCCCTGGATCTCTCCAGTAGGGACAACCGCTGGTGATACGATGCCTCTGACTGATGGACATGGCTTCATCAATTACTGGCTGGGCTTTTTTAAGAGAATCTATGGACAGAGCTGAAGCATGCAAAAAAGAAGCTTGACTTTATGCACTCTGTAAAAAAGAATACCGCCACTATGGGAATCACTAGTGGCAGCATCCGTTTTCTGGCATGGAAATATCTGGCAGGTAGAAGCCGGTTTGGTATCGGCTCCGGGCACCTTTTTACTCTTTTGGGCATCACCCTGGGCGTGATGGCACTCATCACAGTGTCATCCGTGATGAATGGCTTTCGTGAAGATATCAGCGGACGCATCATCGGCACGCTGTCCGAAATGCGGTTGAGTTCCACTGATGGCTCCTCTCTGACAGACTATGACGACATCCTGGCCAGGATCGAAGCACAGGGATTTCAAGCTGCCCCGGTGGTCCGCAGTGAATTGCTGCTCAAGAGTGGCTCCCGCGCCATGCCGGCTGTTTGTTTTGGTATTGATCCTGCCCTTCAGAAGGAGGTTAGCCCAGTATTGCGAATTGCCTTTGGCGAAGAGGGGGTTATCTCCGGAGCCGTTGATGCCGCCAGTTTTCAGGGTTCCGGCATTGCCCTGGGCGCAGGTCTGGCTCAGGAACTGGGGGTTTATCTGGACGACGAGATTCAATTGATATCCCCAAACTTCAATATCCCCACTGCCTTCGGCTTACTGCCCCGGGTGCACAAGCTGCGCGTGGTCGCCATCTTTGCCGCTGGAATGCCGGAGTATGACCAGAGCTTCAGCTATATCCCGCTGAAGGTGGCACAGTCATTCAGCTCTTATGCCGACGAGATTGATTACATTGAGATCAGCAGCGGGGATCCCAAAAACAGCCGCAGGCACATCAGCAGGCTGGCTCCGCTCTTTCCCGGGCATCGCTTAGAGGATTGGAGCGCGTTTGATTCCAGTCTTTATTCTGCCATCCGCTTTGAGAAATACTTGATGTTTGTGATTCTGCTCTTCATGTTCGTGATCGCCGGCTTTAACCTGACCGGTTCGCTGCTGAAGATCATAAGTCAAAAGAAGCGGGAATTGGGTCTGCTAAAAGCCCTGGGCTATGGCGATAGAGACTTGAGGAAACTCTTTTTGTGCCAGGGATTTATGCTCTGCAGCTTGGGGATCGTAGCCGGGCTGATACTTGCCGGTATCGTGCTGATCATCCAAGATCGTACAGGGCTTGTCAGGATGGGCGGGGCGATCGTGCTCCCAGTCAAGATGCATCTGGCAGATTTCCTTTTGGTGATTATTGTGTCCTACATACTCACTTATCTCAGCGTGCAGCTTCCCTTACGCAAATTGAAAGATATCAACGCGGTGGAATTGATCCGCAGAAACGTATAATTACAGACAAAATAGAGAGGTTATCATGAAGCGACAAGAAGCTTTCCGCATCGCCATCGAGGCCGAGATCCGGTCTCAAAACCTGTATAAGGCCCTCGCGCGCAGCTTTAGAAATCCCGAATCCGCCCAGGTCTTCAATCAATTGGTACAGTATGAAGAAAATCACGAAGCCAAGATGCGCGAGCTCTTCGCTGTGGAGTTTCCCGAAGAAACCCTGAGGCTGATGGATAATCTGTGTATGGAAATGCAGGGAGTGAAATTGGAAGACCCCAAGGAAGTTCTGGAATTTGCCATCTCCCGGGAAGAACTGGCCCAAAACATCTATCTGAAGCTGGCGGAACAAACCCCCGATGGCTCTACCAAAGCACTGCTCAAAAACTTCGCAGAGGAAGAAGCCAACCACAAGGAAGTGCTCTTTACCGAGTTGGAACGCATCCAGGGCCTCGTGCAGTGGTACGATCCCTCCGAATTGGACGGTTTCATGGAAGGCTGAGCTTTGCGCAAAGATCAAAGCGATATTTTCGAGCACAGCGAACAGGAAGACAGGGTCATTCCCCTGGCAGAAAAGCTGCGCCCAACCAGCCTCGAGAGCTTGCGGGGACAACAAAAACTGGTGGCGGGTGATTCGCTGCTGGCGCAGATGATCCGCAGCGGGAATTATCACAGCTTTATCCTCTGGGGTCCTCCCGGAACGGGTAAGACCACCATCGCCAGAATCATCGAAGGTGCAGCACAGTATCGCTTTGTGCATTTCAGCGCAGTGCTATCCGGCATCAACGACGTCAAGGGCGTGATGAAAGACGCCTCCTGGGCACATCGCCACAAGGGTGAGCGCACCATCCTCTTCATCGATGAGATTCACCGCTTTAACAAATCGCAACAGGACGCATTTTTACCCTATGTGGAAAGTGGGGCCATCATCCTGATCGGCGCAACTACTGAGAATCCCTCTTTTGAAGTGATTCCGGCACTGCTATCCCGCTGTCATGTATTTGTGCTGGAAGCGCTTACTGCGGATGATATTGCCGACATCCTCCGTACTGGATTTGGAGAAATGGGTCTGGAATGCGATGATGACGTGATCCAGTGGATGGCATCCAACAGCGGGGGTGATGCCCGGCGGGCACTGAATGAATTGGAATTGGTCGCCTCATACTTGAAGGACAATCCTCATCCCGAGATCAAGGATCTGGCGTCTGTGCTGGCAAAAAAGACCATGTTTTACGACAAAAACCGCGAGGAGCATTACAACCTGATCTCAGCGCTGCATAAGTCCCTGCGGGGCAGCGATCCCCAAGCCGCACTTTATTGGCTGGCACGCATGCTGGAAGCGGGGGAGGACGCGCGCTACATCGTGCGCAGACTTATCCGCTTTGCCTCTGAGGATGTGGGCCTGGCCGATCCCAATGCACTGCTGCAAGCCATTGCCGCCAAAGAAGCTCTCCTCTTCATCGGGATGCCGGAAGCAAGCGCAGCGCTCTCTCAATTGGTGATCTATCTAGCCACAGCCCCCAAAAGCAATAGTGCTGACGCAGCATACTTTGCCGCTGCCGCCGATGCCCGCAAAACCAGCCACTATGGCGTTCCCCTGCATATCCGAAACGCCCCCACCAAGCTGATGAAAGACCTGGATTATGGCAAGGAATACAAGTACGATCACGACTTCGAAAACCACTACCGATACCAGAAATACTTCCCCGATCAAATGCCGGAAAAGGATTACTATAGCCCAGGCCCATTCGGCTTTGAGAAGGATATCGCCAAGCGCATCGAGTGGTGGAAGAAGCTGCGAGAGTAGGTATACCAGTTCATATACTCGTACTACAGAATGAAAGGGGAAGCACCTTGTCTGCCTTAATAAAACGAGGTTTAGTTAGTTAATTTATTAGATACACCGGAGATAAAGTGAAGAAAGAAGTGCGGAAAAATTTGTATACCTACACCATGTTTGGTTTGCTTGCTTACTTCGTGAGCCAGATTGTTGGTGGTCAGAATGTAGTGTTTAGTATGCCTGCGGCAACTCTGCTTCCAAAAGCCCTGGAGGGGCTTTGCAAAGCTATTCAAAAAAAAGGGCTCGATAAGGCATTCGAGGCATTGGTTGATAAAGCAAGTATAGGTGATACTTTACAGGAGCCTGAGGGGATTCAGGCCTTGTTCAATGAATCATACAAAGCTAGCATCAAGACAGTTAGAAGCGAATATGATCGGTTCTCATATCTACATAAAGAGGACTCTTCATCCATTGACTGTTTTTTCAGAGACCTGGAAGGTCTTAGCCTAACATTTAGTGACGAGCCTGGACACTACACAGAAAAAAAAGACATACTGCAGTTTCTCAAGTCCACACCAGCCCATCGCCAGGAAGAATTGTACAACATACTAGGGATTTCGAACCTACTTAAGGATTTTAACAGTGATTTCGAATCGTTTTTCAAAGGTAAGTTCATAAACAAGTTTCAAGAAATTTTCAATCAGAAGCTTTGTGCAAGCCAGGAAGATAACCCAGTAGCGTGGTGTGAGTACCAGAAAATGCAGTTTGAGGGCATCTCGGCAATCCTTTCGAGTCTGGGAAACGACCGAATTCTTACGGAATGCCAGCTTAGCAACCTGAAGTCCTCTCTCGATCAAAACGAGAATGATACCAAAGCTTTAAATGAGTTGTTAACAAAGCAGCTGAATAATTATATCAATTCTATCAATAATATATCGAAAGAGATCCCTGGGATAACAGGCTCGCTCTGTAGCATTGAAAAACGTTTAAGGGTTGATGAACTGGTTCACTTACAGGAAGTATCACAGTGGATTTCTGAGCATTATGGTACACCCGCTAGTTATAGCCCGAGTCTGGAAGAGTTTAAGGACAATTTGATAGATATTCCAAAGTCGTTGAAAAGCGAAGTTCTGGAGAAACTAGGAGAAGATAGAGATGTCTTAGTCTTTGGTAAACCGGCTAGTGGCAAATCCACTTTTGGCCTTGCTTTGGCCTGGAATCTGATTAGCTCAGGTAAATACCAATGCTATTACATAGATTT
>JAGOKK010000119.1 GCA_017994635.1 Candidatus Cloacimonadota bacterium
ATGCTGTATTTTTACCCATCAGGATTACTTGTCCTTTGTTGGGACGATCCATCAATCCCAGAATATTGAGCAGGGTGGTCTTACCGCAGCCGGAGGGACCTTTGATGGCGATAAAGCTGCCCTCGGGGACCATCAGATTGATGTTGTTTAGCGCAGTAGTTTCAATTGTATCTGTACGGTATATCTTGGTCAAATCCTTTAGTTCTATCATGATCTAGCTCCTTAATCTGCTTGTAGATAGCGGTTTGCATCGGCTTTATAAGCCCGTAATACATTTATATACAGCGGGATAAATACCACTAGCGCCATGAGCATCAGCGCCAGAGGATAGCCCCATAAACTAGACAGAGAATCAGCAACAAATCTATCTTGGAAGAGCCGAATCATACTATATGCAGCAAACAAACCAGGAATGGCTGCCCCAATATAAAGATAGAGATACTTCTTCATGTATAGGCCCAGCAAATCGAGTAACTCAGCTCCACAGACCTTGCGAATACTGATGTCTTTCATTTGGGCATGGATACTGGCTGAACTAACCGCGTAAATGCCCATGATGGAGATCAACAGCACAAATATCGCCATGAAGATATTCAAGTTTTTATACATTTGGTCCTGAGCATAATACTCATCCTGTGTATGCTCGATCTCAATGTTCTTGTATCCAAAGAGGCCGGAAGAGGAGGCATCACGAAAAACTTCTTCAACTGCTGGCAGTACTTCCAGCTTGCGTCCATCCTGCCATGTGATCTGGTGGTATTGCAGGGAACTGGGATGTAGAAGATAGACCATGGGGATCATCTCCAAATAAGCAGGGAAAAAACGACTGTCTTCCACCACTGCAGCTATCTCGTACCAATTCTCGTCTTCTGCCGCTTCATAGAAGTTGATCCGGCGTCCCAGAACGCTTTTATCTGCACTCAACTGCTTGGCAAAAGTGTGGTTCACCACTACTTGTGTACGAATCCCCGCTTCGGGAATCCTGCCTTCAAGTACTTCAATCTCGCGTGTGGGAAACAAATCCGGCAGGCAAAACGAGATGTAACTCCTGCTGCTGGCACTCTTTGATCCATCCTGGAAATAGACTGGTGGATGGGCAAAACCGTTGTTGTCATCCACACTGGGGCTAACCATATTGAAAGACGTGGAGCTTACTTTATCCACTCCGGGAATGGCCAAAAGCCTGTCCTTCAGCAAGGCAGCGCTGTAATAACCCCTCATGCTTTCACCATTGACGGTTATGTAATTGTATTGGATGGTGTTCTTTGTCTCCCAGCCCCAGTCGATCTTGCGAATATAGTTGTAATGCAATGATACAGAGAAGGCCAGGGCAATGAAGCAAAAGCTGATCATCATCTGGGCTAAGAGCAGAATCGTAATCCCCCGGTTGCGATGTATGCTGCGCCAAGTGTTCTGCTCCAGAAAGAATCTGGCATGGCGCATGCTCATCAGCAGACCGCTAAGGATGCCCATCAGAACAATGGCCAAAATGAAATAAAGCAGGTATGGCATAGCCATCAGATTATAAGTCTGCACATCTATATGAACCAGATCGCCAAAGAAGCCCCTGGTAAAGAAATATAAGCCAGTTCCAAGCAGCACAGCCAAAACATAATGCAAGGCATATTCCCACATTAGCTGGAGAAACAGCTCAAACCTGCCTGCTCCGAGCGCCCGGCGAAACTGGAACTCATCTGCCCGCTTTTTCCAAGATAAGCCAATGATGATCAGAAAATTGAAGATGGCAACCATAATGAGAACGATGGAAATGGCCAGAATTGAACGGACATTCAGGATGGACATCGTGGGCTCGTCATCCTTCAGTCCCGGCATGAAATGCATCTGTGAAACAGGATCTAGATGCACTTTGAGCCTGCCTTCATTGCCGATCACTGCGCGTAGCGTGGCCAGAGCATCATCCAGCTTGGTCTCCACTACCCTCAAATCCGCTTTATCCGGAATCTTGAGGCGCACGTGCCCTGTGAGATACCAGGCATCTTCGGAAGCGAGATCAACATCGTCATTGTTTAGCAGCGAGTAATGATGATGCTTGATATGAGTGTTAGCTTTGATGTCCTTGAATACCCCACTGATGTGAAATCTGGGGTTCCCCATTACATCCAGTTTCTTCCCCACGGGATTGATCTCTCCGAAGTAACTGCGTGAAAAGCTTTCACTTATCAGTAACCCAAAACGGTCTACCAGTAAAGAATCTGGATTACCATAGAGAATATCCATCTTGTAATGTTCCAAAAAGTTCGGGCTTACAAAGGCCCGGGCATCGATCGGAAATGGCTTTCCCTCACAGCTTAGCTGAAACGCAACATTGCTGGGCCAGTACAGGATATGATCCTTTACTTCTGGAATGTCATTGAGCAGCATAGTGGCTGGATTGATGTAAAAGGTGGAGAAATCCACATCACCATAATCAGGATGAGAACTGCTGATCCGCAGGCGATACCACTGTTCATGATCCTGGACCCCTTTGTCGTATTCCAGATAGTACAGCGAATAGGAGATTAGTAAACCCGCTGCCGCCAAAGAGATAGCAAGACCAATGATGGCAATGGCAAAGCTGGATTTATGCTTCGCGATCTGACGGATAGCAAGCTTGATATATTGCAGGGTCATCGATCCTCCTTGATGTGGATGGCATCCTTGTCTTTGAATGCTTTATATGATGATGTGATCACTACTTCCCCCTCACTCAAACCCTGAACAACTTCCACTTCGCGGATATTGCGAAAGCCCATGCTCACGGTTCTTTTCCTGGCGCGTTTCCCGTCTTCATCCAGCACGTACACCATAATGCCATTGCCATCATTGAGATATTGCCCTTGGGGAAGATAGAGAACATCACCCAAACTGTCGGTGATGATCTCGACAGCAATAGATTGACCGGATTTGAGTCCTTCAGGAAGATTACCTTCGATATCCACCCGGATTTTGTCATTAGCCAGCCGGGGATGGACTTTCGCCACGACCAGCATTATCTCTGAACCCTGATGATTGATGCGCGCCACAGCATCTTCTTTCAACCGGCTCAGGTAATATTGATCCACCTTGGCCTGAAGGTAATACCTGCTGTCATCCTCGATGGTGGCAAGTGAACTGCCTGTGCTGATAATCTGCCCTAGCTTCAATTCCATCTCAGTGATCTGACCCCGCATGGGAGCCTTCACGTCAAGTTCATTTATCCGATTGCGAATCTGCTGTAAACTAAGTTGCAATTGGTTTACATTTTGCTCCAGTTGAATCAGCTGCTGCTCGCGAAACAGCGAATCGGTGCGGGCTTCTTCCTGCAGGTATTCATAGCGGGTTTGCGCTATATCATGCTCTTCCTGAGCGGAAAGATACTCCTCAAACGCAAGATATCCTTGATTGTACAGCTCACTCTTCTGTTGATAGTTGCGGCTGATGCGCTTCAACGTATTGTGAGCTTCAGCAACTTTGAGCCTTTGGCTGAGACGACTTTGATTGTTCAGAATGCGGGCGTTATTGAGGTTGTTCACCTGGTCTGTTACCGCTGCTTCCTGTGCCAGAAGGTTCAATTTCAGATCATCGTTACTAAGCCTCAGTATCGTCTGACCCATCTCCACATAATCACCAGGCTTGAAGAATATGGCTTCCACTCTGCCACCGGTCATGGCCTCAATACTGTATGCACTTATGGGAGTTACTGTTGCTTCAGCGATAAAGGATCCTTCCATGCTGCCCCGCATCACCCTGGCAGTGATAATCTCATTAGCCTTTATCGTCGCAACCTGCAGAGACCTGGATATTGTGCAATGCCCGATGATCAGCAGGAAAATAAATATGATAATCATCAGGATAAGCTTTAGCTTCTTCCATCTGCGCTCACCAGGAGGTATTTCTCTGTCCATATTCTATGAATCCTTTGCACCTTTTAATCAGTATTCAGTTGGTGTTGATCACAGTCATGCAATATTTATTCCATACCCCCCCCATATGCAAATACTTGCGACATTGACTATATATTTTTGTCAAAGCTCGGTTTTGTCTCCATCGAACAGAAGGCACTTAGCTCGTGGCGACGTCGTCAAATTCGTCAAAGTGCTGCTATATCCTTACTCTCAATAGGCGCAAAGCTCCACTTTCATGCGCATGGGATCTTCAAAATAAACCGCATAAGCACCATCGCCGGCAGCATAGGGATGGCGATCTTCATACAATATCTTAATACCTCGGGCTTTTAGTTCAGAGGTGATGATGTCTACAAAGTCCCTTGACCCGGCATGAAAGGCCAGATGGTTCAAACCACTGTAACAGCGATGATAGCTTCTATCCCTATACTTGGCTTCAGTTTGCACAAATACAAGATAGGTATCATCCTTCAGGTAGCTGATGCCTTGGTCCCACTCTTGGTATATGCTATAGCCTATGCGGGATAGAAACCAAGCCCAAAACTCCTTGCAGGCACTTAGATCATCCACATAGATCTCTACGTGATGCAAAAGCCCGGATTTATTCATCTTTCTTCTTTTTCCTGCTTAAGGCAAGCCCACCAAAACCACCTATGACTGCCATATAAAAGCCAAGATCGTATGTCCAACCTGTGTTGTTTGGCTCATACATCCTGATGCCATCGCTGAAGATGCTGAAAAATAGGCTTAATGGGGCTATCCAACCATGCCAGATCCCGTGAAGGATGTTTGCTCTCTTGCCGCCTTCTTTGAATTGCTCGTCGCCGGCACATGAACTAAGTAACAACATAGATGCCAGTATCAGTATGATAAACCACTTTGTCATCAGTTTCTCCATATAGTAAGTTGAGAACCTTTTGGGTTGATGCATACAAATAGTCAAGAGATAATTCGAACTGATAGATGATGATGGGATAGATTTCGGGTTTTCAAGTTGTAAGGTTTTCAGGTTTTCA
>JAGOKK010000025.1:0-17106 GCA_017994635.1 Candidatus Cloacimonadota bacterium
CCATGGGACAGCTCGTTGCAACTAAACGGAAATGGTCAGTATGTAATGTGTGGAGAGAAAAGCGACTTCTATTTCACAAACCAGTTAACCGTAGAAGCTTGGATATACCCCACCGATTTCAAATCAGCAGAGCATATGAATACAATTGTGTCTAAGACTTACTGGGATCCCACCTCCTATGGCTGGACTTTGCGCTATGGATCGTCAAACGGGACTTTATGCTTCAATATGGCTGGGGAAGGGACTTCATGGATTAATTGCATGGCAGATAATGCCCTGATTCAAAACACATGGCAACATGTGGCCGCTACATACAATGGATCGGTTATAGCCCTATACGTGAATGGAGTTCAAGTAGCGACGCAATCACATTCCGGGGACATAATAAACGCAACGATCAATAATTTGTGCATTGGATCGACTCACTATGCCGATTATCGCTACATGACGGGGCTGATAGACGAAGTTCGCATCTGGGATATAGCTCGCTCTGAAAATGAAATCTCAGCCAGTTTAGACCACTGTGATATCACTGATAATCTCCTGGCATATTACCGGATGACAGATGGAACAGGCAGTTCCCTTACCGATAATAGCGGGCATGGATATACCGGCGAATTGGTCGGAGGTCCAAGCTGGAACTTCACCAACTTGTTCGACGCCAATCCAATTGTCAAGACGGAGGATGTTACTCCGAGTGGATTGTATGATGCAACAGCCGAGGGGCATATATATTATCTTGGCCATTACGATATCATCCAGCATGGCCATTGCTGGAGTATAGATCCAGACAGGAGCTTCCCTATATACCCAAAGTCACTACTCTATTCCCTGCGTATCCCAATCCCTTTAATCCAAGTACCACGATTCAATATGATCTGAAATCACCCGATCAGGTATCCTTCAAAATCTATAATGCAAGAGGACAATTGGTAGCCAGGCACAGCCAGTCTCATGACAGAGCAGGTAGATTCTCGTGGGTTTTTTGGGGCAAAGATTATAACGGTAGATCATTAGCCAGTGGAGTATATCTATGTGTGATGACCGTGGGTAAAAGTAGCTATACCAAGAAAATGGTGCTCACGAAATAGGATAATCAGCAAATCGCCATTAGCTGAATCCCGGTGGGGGTGTCCCAACTCCTGCCGGGGTTCTCTTGCTACACATTACTAATCCCTCCCGGTGGTCCAAGTAAGGCAGGCGCGGGGTTATTTGCCCATTATTACCGTTTGCCAAATACGGATAATAGGTTACACTATCTACCAGAGTGAATAGTAAAGGAGAAACCTAATGGAAAGTCAAGGAATGCCACTCTTGGGGGATAAGTTCCCTCAGATGGAAGTAGTGACCACCCGGGGTAAGATGACCTTACCCAACGATATGGCTGGTAAATGGTTTGTGCTGTTTAGCCACCCGGCTGATTTCACCCCTGTCTGCACAACCGAGTTTGTTGCCTTTCAGAAACTTTATGACGAGTTCCGCAAAGTAAATTGCGAACTCATCGGAATGAGCGTGGATCAGGTTTTCTCCCACATCAAGTGGGAAGAATGGATCCAGGAAAACATCGGTGTGGAAATTCAGTTTCCGATCATCGCAGATACGGGAATGGTGGCCAACAAGCTTGGTCTGATCCACCCTGGTAAGGGAACAAACACTGTACGTGCGGTCTTTATCGTGGACGATAAGGGCAATATACGCATTATATTCTACTATCCTCAAGAACTGGGGCGTAATATGCAAGAGATCCTGCGTGCCGTGAAGGGGATGCAATATAGCGACAAAAACGCTTGCGCAATGCCAGCCGACTGGCCGAATAACGGCATTATCCAGGACCGTGTGATCATTCCCCCAGCCAATAACGTCGATGCGGCGAATGAACGTAAAGCCAAAGCCAAATCCGGCGAGATGGAATGCTTCGACTGGTGGTTCTGTCACCGCAAAGGATAAACCAGAGAGTACACAACCAAAGAATTGCGGGATCCTTTTCCAAAGAGGTTCCCGCTTTTTTATCCTTTAGATAATATGGCCACTTGACAAGTATGCAGGATTTTGAGATTGGCTTTGTATATACGACATGAGGAGATAAGTGAATCCTATGCATAGATACATCATCCTGATCCCGTTGGTGCTGATGCTCAGCCAGGCCTTGGCTACAGTGAATGTCGCGGCTAAAATCGGCGAACGGGAGTATAGCGAAAAGGAACTGGCGGATAGCTTTTCCGCTTATCTGGAGTATCAACACATTCCCTATACTCTTACTGCGGCTGACAGCTTGAAACTGTACGAACAGTTCTTTGATGAGCTGGTGGCGATGTATATCTACGACCATGCGATCGACAATGGCGAGGTGAAGATCCGCGCCAATGATCTGGAGGTTTACATCGAGAAGAACCCCCCGCAGGGTGTACAGGACATTCCCGAACTGCGGACAGATGGCAAGTTTGACATGGGAAAGTATCGTAAAGCACTGATGGAACGTCCCAGTTTCCGGCAGGAGATCCTGGATTACAGCCGGGATGTATTCACTTATCACGTGCTTCTGGAAAGCATCCGTTCGCAGGCAAAGGTGGATGAAGACAGTCTGCGCACGGCCTGGCTGCGTTCCGGTACTACCGCTGATGCCAGCATCATCTATTTCGATTATGGACGCTATCGGGATCTGAAGGCGGATGAAGCAGCGGTGAGGGCTTTGTATGACGAGATCAAGGATCGCGAGTATAGAAAGACCAACGGCCGGAGCTTGCGATTTGTGCGCTTTGGCGCTGCCACTTCCAGGGCCACAGGGAGTCCTGAAGCATTGGCTAGGGCAGATAAAGACAGTAAGGCACTGGCAGAACGGGCTCGGCAAACGGGTCTCAGGGCTGCGGCTGCGGAAATGGGTTTTGAGCTTCTGGAAAGCAAGATGTTTTCGTCCACGGATCCCTTTATTCGGGGTATCGGCAGAGAAGGTGAGCTGATCCGCATGACCTTTGCGGCAGATCCGGGAACGGTCTTTGATCCATACACAGGTATGATGGGCGACATTCTGGTGTGTGAAATGGCGAGTAGTGCCGATAGCTATTATGAGGATTATGACAGCATCCAGTCGATCTTGCAACTAAGGGCAGATGCCCTGCTGAGGGCAGAGAAAAACCGTGAATATGTGGCGGAGTTTATCCGAAAACACAAGGTGGAGGATTATCTGGCCGCCGCTATCAGAGACAGCATTCGGATCGTAGAGCATAGCGGGATCGGCATAAAGTCATCCTATCCCCCCATTGGCGAGGTGGAAGCGCTGAACCGCGCAATTATCAGTACTCCCAAGGACGAGTACACTCCCCTGATCGAGGATCATGGCCGCTTATTCCTGGCGCGGGTGAATGAGGTTTACCGGCGTACCAATGCAGACTGGGAAGCAGCCAAAGGGGATATCATCAAAAGCGCGCTGCGAGATGCTCAGGCCAGGTATTTGGACGAGTGGTACTTGCAGGAGAGGGCAAAGCTGGATATCCTGTTGCCCATGGCATTACAGCAGAAAAATTGACCTTCAGTCCCGGGTTTGTAAGCGACATTCCTTTCTCCACCCCAAAAAAAGACTTTACTAAAAAGCCACTTTCAAACAGATGGTAGACTACTGTAAAAGGTGGAGGAAATATGCTTAAGCTTTTTGGGCGCAAGATGCTCATAATAGTGCTTTTGGCACTTGTCGGCAGCCTGTTTGCCGAGGGTGAAACGATATACGAAATCCGGGTGGAAGGAACGCGAAATATAGCTCCCGAGCTGGTGATCTCCGCTATGAGCGTGCGTGTTGGTGACGCCCTGGTAACCGATAATGTATCCAAATCCATCAAAAACCTGCACCGCATGGGTGTATTTTCCGACATCAAAGTGGAATCGGAGCCGTATCGCACGGGAATCAACCTCATCGTGACAGTGGTGGAAAATCCCGCAGTAAGCTCGGTAAGCTATCAGGGTTTCAAAGTGATCAAGAAGGAAAAAGCCGAAGAGATCACTGGGTTGAGGATAGGATCTTACTGGAGCGGGAATACCAAACATGAGCTCCTGCGCAAACTGAAGGCAGAATATGCCGCCAAAGGTTTTGGCAATGCCGAGATCGAGATTCTGGAACAACTTCAGGAACAAAACCGGATTGCCATCACGCTACGTGCCACTGAAGGCAAAAGAATAGCCATCAAGCAGATAACCTTCCTGGGTAATGAAAGCTTTGAAGATAAACAACTGATTCGTCGGATGAAGACCAAACCCTCCAGTTTCCTGCGTTCCGGCCGTTTCGAGGAAGAGAAGTTTGAGGCTGATCTGGTGTCGCTGGCCAATTTCTACAAAAAGCATGGTTACATCGACGTGGTGGTAGGTCCGCACGAGATGCAGCAGCTTTCAGACCGGCATTATGAATTGGTAATCCAGATCACTGAAGGGACTAAATACACCTTTGGCGAGATTACGATCAGCGGAAATGAGCATTTTGAGAGCGAAACGATACGGGAGAGCTTCACCCTGAAAGGTGGAGATACCTTCGATTCCGAAAAGTATGATGCCCAATTGGCCAAAGTGTATGCCCTATACTTTGATGAAGGCTTTATCTACGCAGATATCAGAAGTGAGTATGAGAAAACCGACGATCTGCTGAACGTAAATCTGACGATCCAGGAGAATACCCGGGCCAAAATTCGCCAGATCCACCTGACCGGAAATCGTAAGACCAAGGAAAAGGTGCTGCGTCGTCAGCTGGAGATCGCTCCTGGGGACTATTACCGTCAATCCCAGGTAATCCGCAGCCAGCAGAACATCTATAATCTGGGCTTCTTTGAACCCGATATCAAGCTGGATTACCGCCGCATCAATAACAATGGCGATATCGACCTCTCCGTCGATGTGCTGGATAAATCCAGCGGAGTGGCCAATGGTGGAGTGGGTTACAACTCCGTGGATAAGTTTGTAGGGCAGCTCTCCATATCCCAAAACAATCTCTTTGGAAACAACTGGAGCAGCGGTATCACTTGGGAGTTTGGCGGCAGCACGCAGAACTTCGAATTCAATTTTACCAATCCCAATTTCTATGATTCAGATATGCTGTTGGGCACGAACCTATATTACACCAAAAAGAATTGGAGCTCCTTTTACTACGAGATTTACACTCGTGGCGCCAGTGTGCGTCTGGGGCAATCCATCCCCCTGGTGGATCGTAGCCGCGGCTCGATCGGATACTCTTTTTACAGCAAAAAATACAACATCACGAACCAGAGCGCCATTTTGGCAGACAGTACGGCGAACAGTACTCTGATCGAATTGGACGGACTGGGCTGGCGTTATACCTCCGCGGGTAACTTCACCCTCAGCCGGGACACGCGCGACAATATCTTTTTCCCCACCAAGGGCTCGCAGATCACGCTATTCTCCGAGTTGGCGGGAGGTCCCTTTATGGGGGATTTTGACTATTTTAAGCAGATTGCTCAGGTAAACTGGTATAGCGAGGCTTTTGGCAAGCTGACCCTGCGCAGTAAATGGCGATTCTCCTATATTATGCCTTACGGGGATTCTGAGGATGCTCCTCCGGATGAAAAGTTCTACCTGGGTGGAACGGGGGCAGACGGCATCCGTGGTTACCCCGACCGCTCCATCGGCCCCGCTGGCGGGGGTACCAGAGCGATCATCTTTTCCGGTGAGATCGGATATCCCATTGCCGGAGATCAGATCATCGGACTGGCCTTCTTTGATGCTGGCGATAGCTACAACCACCTGAGGGATTTCAATTTCCTCGAACTCAAAAAAGGTCTCGGCGCGGGCGTTCGCATCCGCAGTCCCTTTGGCCTGATCGGATTTGACTATGCCTATGGCGTGGAAGATCGCAACTGGGAACCGCATCTGCAGTTTGGTACCACCTTCTAGACCATGAAATACAAGCATTTATTCGGGCCAGTTACTTCGCGCCGACTGGGAAAATCTCTGGGTATTGACCTGGTACCATTCAAGTATTGCCCTCTAAACTGTGTGTATTGCGAAGTGCAGAGCACCACGCATCTGCAGACCAAACGGGAGGAGTTTTTCCCCACGGCTGAGATTCTGGAAGAACTGGACAGCTTTATGAAGGACGCTCCCGAACTCGATTACATCACCTTCTCCGGCGCTGGCGAACCTACCTTGAATAGCAGCATCAGAGCCATCATCGAGCATGTGAAGGACAAGTATCCGGCTTACAAACTGGCGTTGTTGACCAATGGAGTTCTATTGAACGATGACGCGGTACTTGGCGAAGTTCTGCCCTGCGATCTGATCCTGCCCTCGCTGGATGCGGCCACGCAAAAAGCATACGAGATGATAAATCGTCCCAAACCGGGGCTCAAGATTGATGACCTCATCAGTGGTCTAATCAAGCTCAGAACGCGTTATCCGGGGCAGATCTGGCTGGAGGTTTTCATTATCCCGGGGATCAACAATTCTGAGACGGAATTGTATGCCTTGCGGGAAGCCATCTCCAGGATTCGCCCCAATGTGGTGCAGCTAAACTCTCTGGATCGTCCCGGCGCGGAAGATTGGGTGGAGCCAGCCACAGCCCAGGATCTGAAAAAAGTGAAGGACTACCTGGCGCAAGGCATGGACATCCCCATCGAGATCATTGCCAAGATCAAATACAATTCCGGGGTGGCAGCTCTGGACGCGGAAGTGGTTCACCTGATCCAGGCCACCATCAGCCGACGGCCATCCACAGCTGAGGATCTGTCAAACATGCTGGGGATTCATATCAACGAGATCATGAAGATATTACGTGAATTGGGGCATGATGGGAAGCTGCAGGTGGAACGCATGACCAGGGGAGTTTTTTATACATGGAAATCCTGAAACCAAACACCGCCATTGTTACTGCCGCGGGATCGGGACTACGTCTGGCTGGCGATGTGAAAAAGCAATTTCGGATGCTGGCGGGAATACCGATCATCATCCGCACTTTGAGCCCATTCTTCAGTTCGGAGCTCATATCAAACATCATCGTGACAGCTCCGGAAGCTGATCTGGCCTACACCGAGGATCTCATCTGCCAGTATTTTGAGCCTCTGAGCAAGCCCTTTTTGGTGATGCCAGGTGGAGTGGAGCGGCAGGACAGCATCTTTGGGGCACTGCAAAACTGTCCCCCAGATACCGGACTGATCTTTGTACATGACGCCGTACGCCCTTTCATCACGCTGGATCTGATATGTGAATTGCGCGATATCGCACTGAAAGCGGGGGCAGTGGTTCCGGCCGCCAGGATCAAAAACACCATCAAAAGCGTTGAAGGTGAGCACGTGGCTTCAACTCTGCCGCGCGATCGCTTGATTCAAGTATTCACGCCACAGGTCTTTGATTTCAAGCTACTCATAAAGAGCTATGAAAAGGCCTATCAGGATGGTTATGTGAGCACCGACGATTCTGCCCTTGTGGAGCATTACGGGCATACGGTGCGCTACCACCTCAGCTCCGATCTGAATATCAAGATTACCGATGAGTGGGATTACACCCTGGCGCATCTCCTAATCGAAAAAAACATCATTTGATAAAGGTACGATCATGAAAAAGAAGCTTTTGGAGAAACTTAAAGATTTTAAACTCAGTATCCCCCTACCGCTTCCCGGTTTGGGCTGCGGCGTATTGGGCATGGCCTTGCCCCGTGTTTCCATCAATCTTGGCGCTCACGCCTCCAGGCTGCTCAAGGCTCTGGAATACCGTGGTTACGACAGCACCGGTGCAGCCTTCCTGGGCGAGGATAAGACCAGGATCACGTTGCTCAAAGATGTGGGCGCTCCTTCCACCCTGGTCAAGACCCTGGGCATCGAAAAGCAGAGCGGCAAGATCTTTTGCGGGCAGGTACGATGGGCTACCTTCGGCTTTGTAAACAAGGTGAATGCCCAGCCCCACGAAGTGAAATGCAAGCGTCATCTCTTTGGTGCGCATAATGGAAACATCACGAACACCCGCGAATTGAAGGTCTTTCTCACCAAGGAAGGACACACAGTGCTTTCCGATAATGATGGTGAAATGCTGGTGCACAGTGTGGAGCATTACTTCGATATTGAAATGACACGTGCCGGCAATCCCAAGGATCACGATGAGCGCAAAGCCTGCATGCGCAGAGCCATCATCCGTACAGCAGAACAGATGAACGGTTCATACGCTGCCGTTATAGTGGATCCGGAAACCGAGTGTTCCTGGGCGATTAAAGCTGGCTCCAGCCTCTATTTTGGTGTGGGTGAAGTGGAAGATATGCCATTCGCATTGGCTTCCAGCGATCTTACTGCGGTACTCCGCTTTACCAAGATGCTGGTGAACCTGCGGGAAGGTGAATTTGTGGAATACACTTCGGATTATTACCAGGTGTATGCGATGAAGAATCTGAAGTTCAAACGCCTCAATCAAGCTGACGAAGTATATGCCACCGGAGATACAATCCCCACCCGCGCAGTATATTCCAAGCTCAGAGCCGAGGATGTGGAACTGCTGCCGGAATTTGAGTATTTCATGGAACAGGAAATCTATGCCCAGAGTGAATCCACCGGCAAGCTGATCAAGCTTTTCCAGGGTGGCTCGAACACGGGTAAACGCATGCTGAAGGTGATCGAACAAGCGGGCGTGAGAGATCTAATGACCAGTAGCATGCTGGAAATACTGGGTGAAAACCGTGCAGAAGATAAGCATGACCGCTTTGATAAGCTTTGCGAAGCGCAGGCCATTCAGGATTTTTTAAAACTCGCGCAGGATAGTTACACCGCCATCTTCGATGTAGCGGTGAAAGAGGATTTTGACAAGAAATACTTCTTCTCCAATGAAAAGAATGTCTTTATCGAGCTGATGGGAACCGAGTTTGACCGCCATCGACTCATCATAGCCAAAGCCTTGGACAGCCTTTCCGAAGAAATCTCCGTGGCTGAGTTTGAACGCAGCGTGCAGGATTTCCTCGCTCTGATCAAGAATACCGTCACCAACAACCGCAATGCTTATTCCATTGCTTGTGGCACTTCATTTCATGCCACAAAGATTGCAGCGCTCTTTTTCAATGAAATCGCACGGATCGAATTGATCCCCATCCTGCCGGGTGATTTCAGGGGTGAATACTCTAACTGCATCAAGGATAAAGACCTTATCATCGGCGTCTCACAAAGTGGCGAAACCAAAGACCTGATCGATATCTTTAACGACATTGATTCCGCTGATCTGGACGTGCGCAAGGTAGTGCTGGTGAACAATATGAATAGCACTTTGGGGCAGGAAAAGAGCGATGTGGCAATCCCCATCCTCTGTGGTCCCGAGATCGCCGTTCCCGCTACCAAGAGCTTCATGAACCAGATCACACTCTTCTATTATCTCGCCATCCGCATTGCCGATATGAAGCTGAAAGAACTGGATACAGACCTTGATCCATCAGAACGCAAAATCCGTGAGGATATGCTCACCCGCCGCTTCAAATCCTTGAGCGACATTCCCATGCTGCTCAAAGAAACCGTGCTTAAAACCGATGACATGATCGACAGTATGGCGGCCAAGATCTATATGGAGCCATCCCTGCACATCCTCGCCACCAAGATCAGCGGCGTAGCCATGGAAGGCGCGCTGAAGATACGAGAGACAGTGCTAAACCATGCCGAAGGACGCGAAGCCAGCGAGTTCAAGCATGGTCCCAATACCATCCTGGGAAAGAATACCGTCTTTGGCGTAAAGCACTTACGCAGTTTCGTACGCACCTTTAGCAAGATGATTGACGAGATTGATGAACAAGCCGATGCCAGAGGAATCCCCCAGAAAGAACAGAAAGATTTGTTGAAAGCACTGGCGGACTATGTGTTTACCCATAATGTGCCGTTCAATCTCTCAGCGGCGGGCACGAAGCTCTTCAAGGATACCGTGCAGGATCAGGATTTCTTTGAACCCTTGTATCGCAATTACCCTCTCATCTACGTCACCGGCCCTGACCCCCGCGATGTGAATCTCACCATTTCACAGATCAACACACATAAGATACGCGGTGCCAATACTTACGTGATCGCCGAAGAGAATGATAACCTGCTGAAGAATGCATCCTTGAATCCCAATGAAGAGGCCTATTACGGCTGGTCATACATCATGTTGCCCAAAACGGGGGACAGCCTGATGACCTGTTTCAGCGCCACTATAGTATTGCAATTACTCGCTCTCAGAATGAGCATCCGCAAGATGAAGAAGCTCGACCTGCTGGGGGTGAAGGATCACGGCGTACATCCGGACGTGCCCAAGAACGTCTCCAAATCTATCACGGTGGATTGACCAAATGCGCATAGGCTTCGGATATGATGTTCACCGCATGGTGCCGGATCGTAAACTGATCCTGGGAGGAGTGGAGATTCCCTTTGAAAAAGGGCTTTTGGGGTATTCAGACGCGGATGTCCTGATCCACAGTATTTGTGACGCTTTGCTTGGAGCTCTGGCTCTGGGCGATATCGGACGGCATTTTGCCGATAGTGATCCTGCTTTCAAGGATATAGATTCCCGCATCCTGCTGCGTAAGTGTTACGCCATGGTACGTGAACGTAACTACACACTGGCCAATCTGGATGCCACCATTTGCGCCGCTGCACCAAAACTTGCCGGGCACATCGATGCCATGCGAGATCTCTTGGCGGAGGATATGGGCTGCGCTGTGGACCAGATATCGATCAAAGCCACCACAGAGGAAGGCTTGGGCATCTCCGGATGTGGAGAAGGCATGAGCGCGACAGTGGTAATCCTGATCATTCCTGAGGAGCTATAGTGAAGGCACTGGCCGTGATCGGATACCATCACACAGGCAAGACATCCGTGGTGACGGCATTAGTGGAAGCCCTTACCGCCAGAGGCCTGCGCGTAGCCACCATCAAGGATATCCACAGCGAGAAGTATCGCTCCGATACAGAGGGGAAGAATAGTGCCCTGCATATAGCCGCCGGCAGCGTTCAAACCTTTGCCCGCGGTCTGTATGACAGCGCCATGATCTATCCGAAACCCCTGCCCCTGGAAGAGATTCTGCCCAAAATGGATGCCGATTTCCTCATCGTGGAAGGCATGAAAGACGCAGCATTGCCCAAAATCGTTTGCGCCGCCCAGATCGCGGAACTGGATGAATTGATCGACGAGGGCACCATTGCCTGCGCCGGAGTAATCTCAGATGCCGTCAGAGGCTATAGTAACCTGCGGATTTACAACGCACAACGCGATATAGAGGAACTAAGCAACCTTGTCCTGGACAAGGTCTTCGAGGTTTTGCCCATGGCTGATCCAGAATGCTGCAGCCGCTGTGGCAGTACTTGTAAACAGATGGCGATGGACATCGTGCAAGGCCGCCGCCGGCGCGATGAATGCGTGATGGATTCCCAGCATACCATCACTCTCGAGGTAGGGGGGCAGCAGATAGCCATCGTTCCCTTTGTGCAGGACATTTTGAAGGACACCATCTTGGCCGTCCTGAAGAACTTGAAAGATACCGATACCAACAAAGATATTCACATCCACATCCGGCCATGACTCATCAGGAATACTTCTCAGAGCGTGATCCCAAAGCTTTTCCCTTGTGGCAGGAAGCCATCGTCGGCATCGCCGGAGCCGGGGGGTTGGGCTCGAATATCGCCATGTTATTAGCTCGCGCTGGAGTGGGCAAGCTGATCGTGAGCGATTATGACCAGGTAACGGTTTCAAATCTAAACCGGCAGGCCTTCAACCTGGATCAGGTGGGCCTGGCAAAAGTGGATGCACTGGAGCAAAACATTCATCGGATCAATCCTTACATTGATCTGGAGATGCACAACCTGCGTCTGGATGAAGAGAATATCCCTGGGATATATCACAGCGTGGATATCATGATCGAAGCCTTTGATACCGCCAGCGCCAAAGCCATGCTCATCGAGTGTTTCTCCCGGCATTTTCCCGCCACAGAACTCATCTGCGCCTCCGGTCTGGCCGGTTATGGACGAGGCGAGGACATTAGAATCGCACAAACTGGGAAGCTATTCATCGTAGGAGATCAGACCTCAGAACTGAGCCCGGGAATTGCCCCGATCTCCACGCGAGTGATGATTGTAGCCGCGATGCAAGCAAACCTGGCTCTGGAGAGATTAGTATGCCTAAAGAGCTTACGATAAACGGACACAAACGCCCCTGGCAGGAAGGTATGACGGTGCAGGACGCGCTGTACATGATGAATTACACTTTCCGCATGCTGGTGGTGAAGATAAACGGTGAATTGATCGCCCGCAAGGATTATGCCCTCACTCCCATTCCCGAAGGAGCGGACGTGAAGGTGATTCATCTGATTAGCGGAGGTTGAGCAATTTATGGAGCTGGAGGCTTAGCTTTACATTCAGTCCGTCTTCCAGGATCCATGTGGCCAGGCTTTCTGCGTTCAAAAGGCTGGGAACTGGTGAAAAATGCACGGTTCTGGGGCTGATCTGATGCTCGCTGAGGAAGGCTTTGGCAAAGGTATAATCCAGGTAATTGCTCAGCACAAACTTGATCTCATCCTGGTCGTTCATGCAGAGCAGATTGTGCTTCATAAAGCTATCTCCCATCCCGCTGCCGGGGCATTTGACGTCCACGATTTTCACTACGTCCGGAGGGACTTCACTTAAGTCCAGAGAACCGTTTGTTTCCAGCAGTACCCGGTAGCCCTGCTCCAGTAATGTCTCCATCAAGGGGATCGATGCTTCTTGCCACAGCGGTTCGCCGCCCGTCAGCTCCACCAGCTTACTGGGGTACAGAGCTATCTCTTTGAGGATACTGGCGATGCTGCGCAGATTTCCCTTGGCGTAAGAATACTTTGTGTCGCACCATGCGCAACGCAAGTTACAGCCCGAAAGACGGATGAAGATGCAAGGCATACCCTGAAAGGAAGATTCTCCCTGCAGACTATAAAAGATCTCGCAGATATCCAGCTTAATCATTAGAAGGGCAGGAAGGGGAAATCCTTGTGATAGCCGAGTGCGTTATCTATCTGATCGTTGATCTCCATGGGATCTCCGATCACGAACTTTTCCCGGTTTCCGGTACGGAAGATGGTGTATTCATTGCCCCCTGTATCCAGTAAATCCAGATACTCGCTGTCGCCATAGCGTGGGATGCCATCCACGATCAGGAGCTTTATCCCCATCATTTCCATCGCCAGAAGGTTTTCAAAGGGATCGCTTTCTATCTGATCCAGGATCAGGAGATTGCGGGGATGGGCGGGGTTCAGCGTCGCGTAGGCGGGATCCAGGTACAAGGCCTTAGCTGCGTTCACTGTTACCATACGATACAGCTCTTTGAGCGGAATGGAGGGAAAATGCTCCCGAATCACCTCAAACTCGGCGATCAGGTTAATCTCCCCGCTCATCGTGGAATCGGTGCCGATCACCACGTTGGCACGGGTTACCAGAGCGCTGGCGATGTCAAAGGTCTTGCCGATGAGATAATAGTTTGAGCCAGGGCACCAACACACGCTAGCCCCCACTTTAGTGATGGTTTCTATCTCTTTCTTGCTAAAGGCAATGCCATGGATCATCAAGGTATTGGCCTGCAGCAGTCCCCGCTTTTCCAGCAGGGCAAATTCTCCGTGAGTAACCTCGTCCGTGCCTTCGCCGAGGTGAATGATGAAGGGCATCCTGCCCTGGGTGAGCGCCATTTCTTCTTCCGGAGTACCGCCGCCCCACCAGTTTCCCAGAGTGATGGAATGGCACTGACGGAAGCGCTTGGGCACAATGATCGGCATGGGGTCATAATAAGCGTCTTTCTGGAGGGGTCCGTGATCATGCACGATGCCACAGCCGGAAAAGAGGTTCTTGTAAGCCCCCAGCTTGGCTACGCTATGTGCCGTGCCTTGCAGCAGATCAAAGCTGCCGTCGTTCAGCCAGTATTGATTGCGTTCGCGGAAGCTGAAGGATTGCTTCATGTCTTCCACCCAGATATGGGAATTGGGATAAGGACGCTTGTCTCCGGCTTTGGGTACCCAATTACCCACCAAATGGTCGTGGGAGTTGATCAGGGGCACATAGGCCATGCCATCTGGTAGATTCAGGTCTGGGCCTTCCCCGGGCAAATCAAGATGCAGATTGTTTCTTACATCATCCGGATTTATGACCCCGTGCCCAGCTATGATCTTCATGCCCGAACTTCTTTGATCCTTTTAGTGAGTTTTGGCACCACTTCAAAGAGGTCGCCTACGATTCCCAGATCCGCCACCTTGAAGATGGGGGCATCAGGATCTTTATTGACGGCGATGATGTAATCCGCGCTGCTCATTCCGGCCAGATGTTGAATAGCTCCAGAAATTCCGATGGCGATGTAAACGCTAGGTTTCACCGTTTTCCCGGTTTGCCCCACCTGATGCGAATAGGTAATCCATTCAGAATCCACCGCTGCTCGGGATGCGCCCACTGCGCCATCCAGGGCATCAGCCAGTTCTTCGATCATAGCGAAGTTCTTGGCGTCCTTGATTCCGCGTCCTCCGGAAACTATCACATTGGCGTCGGTGATGTTCACCAGATTGGTCTTCTCTTTGTCAAAGCTGATGAAGCTAGTGACGTCCTCTTCCAATTCAAAATTGTATTCTTCATGCAATACTATACCGTTGCGGGTATCATCGCGGACAATTGGATTCATCACTTTATGGCGCACTGTGGCCATTTGGGGCCGGTGATTTGCCGTGATGATAGTAGCCATAATGTTTCCCCCAAAAGCGGGACGGGTCTGCATCAGATTTCCTGTCTCGCTATCGATCTCCAGCCCGGTGCAATCCGCGGTCAATCCCGTATGTAGGTCAATAGCTACGCGGGGGATAAAGCTACGTCCCATCACAGTGGCACCTGCCAGGATGATGGCGGGTTTGTACTTTTCGGCCAGGTGACTCAGCGCTTCGCTGTATCTTTCATCGCGAAAATGCTTTAGCGCGGGATCATCGATCTGGATCACCTGATCAGCGCCATAGGCAAAGAGATCCTCGGCGATGCCGTTCAGATTGTAGCCCAGAAGAACCGCGCTGAGCTCGCAGGACAATTGATCGGCCAATTCGCGACCCTTGCCCAGGAGTTCATGCACCACCTGTGCCACCACACCGTCCCGCTGTTCGGCATATACCCAGATTCCGTTATACTGGCTTTTATCCAGAATGCTTTGTGCAGCTTTACGGATCACGATGGCGTCAAATGGGCAAGCCTGCACGCAAGCCCCACACAATACACATTTATCGATATCTATTTCAGCGAGTTTGGCCTCTACTTTGATCGCATCATAAGCGCATGCTTTCAGACACGCCCCGCAGCCAACGCACTTTTCACTAATAACTTCAATCATTCTCGTCTCCTAGGTAATACACTATTACGGCGCCTTTTCTTGTCAAGCTGATTTTCCTCGATCTTCCGCTTACATATCCTGTTCTGATCTGTACCAATTTACATTGCGGATGATGTACATGGCCAGAGAAAGCAGGATAAAGAGACTGATGCTGCCGATCAAGAGTGCGTTATCTTGCAGCCTGAGCAGGATGTACAGGAAGATGTAAAGGAAGCTGAGCAGCGCGCCCACTTGCAGGGCGAATTTCCGGGTCTTCAGGATGCTACAGCAATACAGACTGATCTGCAATATCACGCCCGTGGCGGCTATCAGATATGCATATCCAAAGGCGATATGCTCCGAAATGGAAAGCAACAGAAGGTAAAAAACCAGGAGTCCGCAGCCCACCATCAGATACTGGATGGGGTGGATCTTTTGATTGGCCATGATCTCGGCAAAGAAGAAGGTCATAAAGGTAAGGATCAGGAAAAGCATGGCATACTTCAAGGCCCGGGTGGTTTGTTGATAAGAATCCACCATGATCAGGAAGTTAACTCCCAAGTTTGAGAGCTGAAGCATGGGTTCGTCTCCGCTCCAGTTCTTTTTGATGCCGCTATTGAGATTATTGCTGCGCCAGCTTGCAGTGAAGCCTTCTGAATCCACGCTACGTTGATCGGGAAGCATATCCCCGATAAAGCTGGGAGAAGGCCAGTCACCTTTCAGATGAACACTTTCCTGCAAGGCGGAGCTGGCTAAATTGATCTGCTGGGTGCCAGTGATGCTCACTCGCATCCTTACGGATGTGGCATTGGCATTACAATCCAGGGGAAGCTTGGCGGCCAGTTTGAATTCCGTCTGCTTTTCCACCTTGGATTCTCCTCGATAGCCGGAAAAGGTCCCTTTCAAATCTGGCGTTTCCGGCAAACTGGATACCGATAGCACTCCTTCAGAACGGTTAAAGACCAGGGGCTTGCCGTTGATCGAGCCATCGATCTCTTTCAATCCCCGCTGATCGTCCAGATCAAAGGAGAGTAGCGCTTCATTCCAACGCAGCGGAAGCTCAGTATGTGCGGGATTCTCGGGAACACAAGCGCTAAAATCTGCTGCCAGATCCAATTCCGCTTTGTATCCTGTAACCTTGAAGATGCCACGTTTATGCGTCACAGTACTGATATCTCCGTTTATCTTCAGACTGTCCGCCGCGAAATGCAGATACCGGGTGGTTTCCACGCTGCTAAGCTTGTTGTTCTCATCCACAGACTTCACAAATACACTGTAGGGAACGCTGATAAAGGGACCGCTAACTATCTGCGATGCACCCCACTTTCCGGCGATCTCGCTGACTACGCTTTCTTTACGCTGATAGCGTTCCCGGATGATGGAATTGATCCAGGCTACGGGGATTAACAAGAGTAAGATGATAATGGCGATAAGGGCGAGCTTTAGTAGCTGCCGGTTGTTGTCCGCGTTCGGATGCTTGATCACAGGATTGCCATTCATGGGTTACCTCCAGCATGGGCAAAGTCTTTTTCAAGGGATTATGAGGTCAACACGTTTCTGACACCGATGCTCTTGTCAACGAAAAAAGCGTTTTCAATCTCCGATCCCCCTCCAGACTGATTCTAAGGTTATGTGAGCCAACTCCCCTCTTGTTACGTGGATTTATCCCGTACTCCACCTGAACCCCACCCGAACTGGATTCAGGTGGGGTTCAAGAAGGGTTCGTGTGGAGTTCGTGCTGATAATGGGCACCACTCAACCCTGATGTAGAGACACAAACACACTCCCCGATCTTCGCAAAGCCCTATTTGGGCAAAACAGTCATAGCTC
>JAGOKK010000025.1:17206-23927 GCA_017994635.1 Candidatus Cloacimonadota bacterium
ATAAACGAAGGCATAGCATCGAAGCAAGACGTGATCTATGGCAATTGATAATAAGACGGGGCTAATAAAATGGGAGACTACCCCAATACGAGTTTTACCTTGACATATATTACTGATAAAGTATCCGGGGCATACTACATACAGGGACGGTCAGAATGGACTATACTTTTACAATCCGATTTGGTAGAGAACGTTACCCGGAGTATCCCAGAGTCCTTACATTAGCCTCCAAATTCGGGATGTATCTTCCGGCCAAAGAGGGCGAAGCTTATCATGTGATCAAGACCGGCAATAAAGAGGTCATGGCCAAATATGAGGTGTTTGATGAACTGATGAACACGATCTCTGATTGGGCGTCGGTTCGCTTGCTGCATGATGGTCTGGAGTATATGCCGGATGAATTCGCTCTGGATGAAAAGGCTGCGATCGTCACATGTTATCACAAGTATCTCCGGTCTGAGAGCAAGGATACCTATTGCGACATGAAAAGGCCTTCCTGCTGGGGCTGTCGGATGCTCGACGGCATTGTGCTGCACCACGAGAAAGCTCCCTTCTCCAAGGCCGAAAAGTATTGGTATCAATTTGGATCGTTTGATGATAACAATACTTGGCGCATCCACAGGGAAGAGCTGATCAAGGCTCTGGAAGAGATCGTTCAAAAAAAGAATATCCACTTCTGTCCCATATTCGAATATAAGTTTTTCCGCAGATACATAGCTGTACTTCCTGTGCTGATACACTTGCCCGATCCCACTCACTGGGAGATCCTGTATCGAAACGATTCCCAGATCAGCATGAAAAACTGGGAGCCACTGAGCATTATGCACATCAATTCAGACTTGGAAACCAGAGATGGATCCGGCAGGCAGACAGATTGCAGTACTCCGGCCAAAGTGAAGGACGAGAATGCTTCCGACAGCCGATATCTGAGAAGTATACCTGTGACCTCCTTTGCCGATATCGGCGGGGTGGACGATATCGTCCAAAATATCAGGGTGATGATCGAATTGCCGCTCAAAAGACCTAAACTCTTTGAACAATTGGGCGTAAAACCTTATCGTGGGATACTGCTCTGGGGAGATCCAGGTAACGGCAAAACACTGATAGCCAAAGCTATAGCTCATGAAGTGAAAGCTCACTTCATCCCTGTGTCAGGTCCCGATATCCTCAATAAAGAATTTGGTAAATCCGAACAAAACCTGCGTGACATCTTTGAAGAAGCCAAGACCTATCAGCCCTCTGTGATCTTCATCGATGAGATAGATTCCATCGCCCAGACCCGGTTATCCGGTGAATCTTCAAAGTGGTATGCCACGCTGGTAAATCAACTTCTGGCACTAATGGACGGGATTGATGACTTTGGCAACGTAACGGTGCTGGCTTCTACAAATAGACCCGACCTGCTGGATGCCGCGCTGCTGCGACCAGGGCGTTTCGACTATAAACTGGAGATCAAGAAGCCCAATCTGCCCGGCTGTAAGAAAGTGCTGGAGATCGCCACCCGGGATATGCCCCTGGCTGACGACGTGGATCTCTTTGCCTATGCAGAATCCGTGGCGGGATACTCCGCCGCCGAGATCACTTTCCTGGCCAAGGAAGCAGCTATGGTTCGGCTGCGTAAAACCCTGGAAGCTAAAGAAATAGACATGGATAAAAATGATGATACCGACTACTCCTTCATCAAAATCACTATGGCGGACTTCCGCGCAGCGCTACATATTCTAAAATGGAACCGGAGCTATGTGAACATCACCTATTCCCTAAAGGACAAGAAGCTTACCTAATACAGGATCCACTTTGAAATGACATGTCTATCCAAGACATTGCTCTGGAACTCAGGACTGGGTATGTAGGCCAATAAAGAGAACAAGAGGAAAAGAGAAAAAGAAGAAAGATGGGGAACAGCACCCCGGTACTACAAAACCAAGCACTTTAGCACTAAGAACTCCCACACAACTTGAAAACCTGAAAACTCGAAATCCCGCAAACCCTAAAACTTAACAACCCCCTTCTAACAAAAAACCCGGCACCACAGTACCGGGTTTGAACAATCTATTTGGATGGATTACTTCATCAGGATCATCTTGCGGGACTGGCTATATTTCCCCGCAATCAAGCGATAGAAATAGATGCCTGAAGATACGGAGCGGCCGTGGCTGTCTCTGCCATCCCAGATCAATTGATGTTTACCTGCCATCATATTCGATTTGGCGAGCTGACGTACCAATTGACCCCTGGTATTGTAGATATTCAGGGTGGCGTGTCCAGCTTCGGCCAGCGAGAATTGGATGGTGGTGGTGGGGTTGAAGGGATTGGGGAAGTTTGAGCCCAAAGCGGTTACCAGGCTGGGGCTAACGGGATCGTCACCGCTTACATAGGGGAAAGGCGCGTAAATGGTGTTTGATGGGCTGCCTTCCACATTCATAAATACCGGTGCCACGTAGAAACGGTAAGCGCCCTCGAGTACGAAGGTCTCGGAGTATGAGGTCTCGGTATTTTCCACTACCATTTCATAGGGGCCAGAATCGAATCTGCGATATACGCGATAGGCGGTGATGGGCAGTACGGGATCGATCGGCGCCGCCCAGGACATGGTGAAGAGTCCACTGACGTTGTCTACGGAGAAAACCAGCTCTGTTACTGCAGGTAAATCGATGAGTGTAAACTCTGTTGCCACCACGGGATTATCTATGCTGATATGAATGTTGTTCTGAGTAGAATTCTGATGGTTTGGCATGGCTGCCGTTACCGAGTGGGTCCCTTTTGCCAGATAGAGGGTGAAATGGCCTTCGCTATCGGCATGAGTGCTGAAGCGTTGGTTTGTGGTAATCGTAGCAGAGGAAGGATCGGCGCCGGAACTGGGATAGACTGTGCCATGCAGGAATCCGGTTTTCAGGTTCACTCCGCTCAGTTGGAAATCATCGATGAACCAACCGGGAGCAGTGATATCACCATTGGAGCCCAGACGGAAGCGGAACATCACTTCTTGATTGGCAAATGAGCCCAGATCAAAGGAAGCGTTCACCCAGGCGGCACTGTTGCCGGTCCAGCCGGGTTGACTGCCCAGTCCGTCCACGCTGGCGTTGGGATAACCGCCTGCGGGAGTGATGATGTCCCAATGCTGTCCGCCATCGGTGGAGATGGAGACGTTTACGCCGTCATAGACGTTTTCGGTGTAGTAGTAGTGCTTGAAGCTGAGGTTGCTATCTTCCGAAAGTGTATATACGGGGGTCACGAGCTGGTAGGAGGCATTGTTGGGATAGTGCCCCACCAGGCTTGCCGCCCACACTTTTTCGCCGCTAAAGGCGCTAACAGTGGCGGGTATGCCCCAAGCCCAGCCCATTTCGGAGATGAAGCCGCCGTTATCCAGTTCAAAGTTGTTTTGGATATTGGGCAGATTGAAGGGGATATTCAGATCCAGGCTGACAGCCTGGCCATTATCGGGGGATGCCTCAAAGTGCAGCGGGATAAAGGCTCCCGCGCCGTTGACAGCAGAGAAATCCAGATTGAAGACGGCTTGCATGATCTGATTTTCAGGGATATTCGAAATCGCAATGATGGGATTCAGAATCTGCAGGTTCGGGAACTCCGATGAGAGAGTCATATTGATATTTCTGGCTTCCACTGCGCTGTCGTTCTTGAGATTGATGATCAATTGAATCTGCTCGCCGGCATCGATCACGCCGTTGAAATTGCCATTGTAGTCATTGATCATGAAGGAATGATATTGCAGCTTGTTGGCTTCCACACGCAGACTGAACATGCGGTTCCAGCTCACTTCACCGGCAGTGACCGCGAGGCCGAAATTGATGATGTGATCCGAAGGGCAATCGGGTGATACCGTAAATTCGAAGGGGTTGCGGTTCACACCGCCATTTCCCGGCTCCAGATCGAAATAGGGGGACACGGCATTGACCAGAGTGATATAAGGATCATCGGTGCTTAGCACAGTGCTGATGCCAGCTGCGACCACGTTTCCGGAGTTCTGCAGTTTCACACCCAGTTTTACGGTTTCGCCGGGTTCCACCACGCTGTTATTGTCGCTCACGTAGGTTTCCTCGATGAGCAGATTGGCAGCCTCGTAATAGGTGGGCACATTGGTGATATATAGCGCTTTACCGCTGGAAAGCTGCGCAGCGGCCGTAGGATAAGTATTATTGAAGGAATACTCCAATCCACGCAGACCGGTGTGATCTTCAATGCCGATGGTGGCGTAGTTTCCGTGATTGTTGCCGGATTGAGAATCCACGTTATTAAAGGTGTGATACAGGAACTTGATGGGTCCATCACCAAGGGAGGTGCTATAAGTGGCCTGATCATAGAGGATCACCTGGAAGGTCTCCATGGAAGATCCGTTCTTGCCGTTCTTGAGGTTATACCATTCGATGATGAATGAATGGTTGTTGCGGTCAAAATAGGTGTATATCCCGCCGCCAGAGTGAGTGGCAAGATCATCCCAGAAGGGGGCAATCATCGGGCTGGGACCCATGGCGCCGGGCAGACGGAAGTTTCTAAATTCACCATTGGCTGTTTCGCCCATGGCGATGAAACCATTGGAACAGACTGTGATCTGATCGTAAAGACGGCCATAGAACTGGAAGGGGAAGGGCAGGCCGACCACGGCGGTGGATTGCGCACCCACCTGATCGCCCTCGTCCCCGGAGCTGTAGCTGTCGGAAATCGGTACTGGAGTGCCGAGACCGTCTAATTGAGGTGCGATCTCAAACCAGTCATAAACCGCGGCTTCGGGATAATCGGTATCCGTCCAGTCATAGATCACATAACCGTAAGTATCCGGACCCAAAGGGTCGGTGGAGCTTACCGCGCCCACAGTGAGGCTGAAAGGAATAATCTGTTCAAAGCCTTCATCATTGTAAATGCGCACCAATAAAGGCATCACCATCCCGGGAAGAGTTTCCGGACGCAGCCACACCGTAAAGAGATCTGTATTTTCCGTGCTCACGGTCTGACCTACCGGTAAGGCGCCGATGTAAGCGATATTATCGGTGAGGGAGATCAGATCGTTACTTGTGTATAATCTGGCGTAGGCATTGATGATGTCTGCCTGGCCATTATTGACAAAGCTGAGGGAGAGATTGGCGGTTTCACCGGGATCCAGCACTTCTTCGGCACCATCCACCACATTGAGACTTACAAATTCGATCATTGCTGCTTGCACTTCCACCAGTTCCGATACCACATAGTCGTTTCCGGCGGTGTCACTAAGATTCAGATGCAGACGCAGCAGGGTGTCGTGTGGAGTATTTGGCGCTACTTCGATCACGATGGGGCTGAGGTTGTTGGCAGAGGATTCGCCGAGGATGTCTGGGTAAGAGATGTTGCCCTGAGTGATGCTGATCCAGGGGTTGTCACTGGTAACGGTTCCGGTGACGCCGGATATGGTGGTGCTACCGGTATTGAGCAGGCCAAAGAAGATTTCCAGATTTTCACCAGCGGTGGCGATGCCATCGCCATTGCCGTTGGAAGCTCCCACAGTGTCGTCATCCACGATGATGGCAGCGGGCACCAGAGTATCCACCTCCACGATCTCGATATCATTCTGCAGGGGTTTGAAATTGTGCTTGCTTACCGTCAGTTTGGCAGTCCCGGCAGTCATGGCGGCTGGAAGGATCAGTACCACGTTGCCTTCGGCGTCGGTGTAGCCGCGGGAGAGGATTGTATCACCCAGGGAGAGCACCACGGAGGCGCCTTCTACGGGCAGGCTTTCACCATCGGTCACCGCAACGTCCAGCAGAGTAAGCCCCAGCGGGATATTGGGATAGGTGGTCATCTGGAAATGGCTTGGAATGCCTGTGTATACTTCCATGGTGGGATCACCCATCAGATTGCACCAGTGAGTAAACTTCTCCACGTTGAGGGGCGAAGAAACACCAAAGATATCATACATATAGAGCTTTCCGTGCAGCATCGCTTCGCCCATGGTGCGCATGCCGTGCGCGTAGATACCGTCAAAGATGCCGCCGTGCAGCACGTTGTTAAATGTCGTATGTGTGGAGGATGTGCTCATGCCGATGGCAGTCACGGTTCCCTTGGGGGCTGCGGTGGAGCCATAGCGGATCATCTGCTCAGTTTCGCCAGTACTACCGGAGTAGTTTCCTGTCGCGCAGGTGATGGTGACAGCGTGCGGCAGCTTATAGCCGTTGAAAATGGAGGATTCAGAGGGCGGCGAGAAATCGATGTAGCCGCGATAACTGTATATTCCGATGCCCTGGTTGAAGGCAGCATGGATGGTATTTACGAAAGCTGAGAATTCCGAGCCGTAGGCTTCAGTGAAGGTGGCATCGGGATTCACTTCCTGCGCCATTTCTTTGATGTATTTGCTGATGTACATGGTGGAGATGCCGGAAGGAGCGTTATCACCCACCAGCAGCAGGTGATTGAGCCAGCTGGCAGTGTCCAGATCCAGATCGCGTTCGTAAAGATATATCTTATTTAGTACGACCAGGAATTGGGTTACGTTTTCCACCGAGATGCGGCCGATGAAGACATCACCGAGCATATCTCCTGTATTCATAAAGGTATAGGGATAGTCTGAACCCCCGCTATTGTTCGTAAACGCCGGGATGGTGAAGCTGCCAGCAGTATCGCCGATCAGGATCACGTAGTCGGGGCGGGTTTCGGGATTGTTATACTGGTTGCGGATATAGGTCTGAATGCTGCTGGTGGAGCTTCCTGCCTGACCAGAGGAAGTATTGGCCAC
>JAGOKK010000026.1 GCA_017994635.1 Candidatus Cloacimonadota bacterium
TGCTGTTCGGCGATGCGTTTTTCACCGCCACCCAGCATGGCTTTGCTTTTCCTGGCCCGTAGTTTGTCGAGGGGTTTTTGGTTTTCCATTTATCTATCCTTGTAAGCATTTTTTCACCAATCTCAAAGCCATCTTTTATATGTTAGTTTTTTAGTAAAGGACTTTCTTTGCCGTTTACGACGCATCCCTCCAGATTACCCGCATTCCTGCTACCTTACACAGTATGCGCAATCAATGAACATCCCAAGGACATCCTGAGCGCTGCTTGGGATGTCTTTGGGTTGTGCTTTAGATGTGCATTGGCTTTCAGCCACCAAGACCCAGTTATGAGAAAAAAATTAGGGATGCCTGATTATGCTTGACTGATATCCCCCTCCCCTCAGTTTCGCACTCAAAGAATAGTATGAGGTAGGAGCTATGTCTATAAACTTTAATGAGATGATGCGGCAGCTTGCCGCTCCCAAAGCCGAATGCGACGCGCTGGTAAACAAGATGCGTTCCCTGCAGATTGCCACTGATTTCCCCTTTAGTGAATTTTTCCTGGCTTATCGGGAAACCGTCCTGGCAGCCTGGGATTTTGGCACGATGATGGATGCCGATCCCGAACTCAGTAAAACCCCGGAGGCAGACATCATTGCCGATCATGATCGCTTTTTCGCAGCGATTGATCCGGATACGGGTTATGACAAGTGCCTGGCCAATCCCGATTGGGCGCATCAGCTTTACGGAGCTGAGATCGGTTCGCTGGTATCCGCCGCCTACATTTGCAGCAGAAACATCCGTAGCACCTATCTAAAACGCAATTTTGTGGGCACTCTCTCCTATCTGGCTCTCTTTTTTGATCTATATGAGCTTGCTCTAAAAGGGGACAAGAGCTATCAAAGCTGGCTGGCTGCCTATATCTTCAGGACCCAGGAAAACTTTGAGACCCTGGTCAAGGCGAACTATCTGAACCGCTTTTCTCCCGAAAACGATTACAACCGCAGGATCATGTGCGAGGCCGATCTCAGCGATCTTCGCTACCTGTATCGTTACGGCATCTATGTGGGTAAACACGAGAGAGCAATGGCAAAATTCATCGCAGCTTATGACGCTGGCGAGCTTGCCAAGATCGCCAAGTATGTAGTTCAGTGTTACATAGATGGATTCGTCCGCGCCAAAAAGGATTACCAGAAGAAGCGTTTTGCCATGGTAATGATTCCCATGGGAATGGAAGCCCTGGGCAGATTGATCGTGCAGGAACTTGCCCATTTTGGAATGGAAGCCTTGGTGCCCACTCCCATGAGCAATGGCATCAATCGCCAATACTCCTACGACCACCGTTTTGATAATGCGCTCAGCCTTACTCGAGATTATGTGGAGAAATCCCTCAAAGTAGCCGAGGAGAGCATGGAAGCACTCAAGGATATGATCGCTTTGCAAGCTGGACCCGCCTATGTGGAGCTCTTTGGTGAAACCCCCTTCTCCCCAGAAAGCAAAAAGTCCTGTCTCAAGCTCAACGAAGAGCAACAGCAGCTCTTCCGGGAGTTCAACGGTCGCAATGCACAGCTTTATTACAAGTACTACCGTAGAGACGAAGCCAGCTTTACCATCATTGCCTTCCCCTCTACAGAGATCGGCGATCGCTTTGCCGATATCTTTGCCGATACATTGAAGATAAACCTGCTGGATAGCAATACCTACGCCAGGATCCAACAGCATATCATCGACGTGCTGGACAGCGCAGATTACGTAGAAGTAAAGGGCAAACCCGGCAACGACACAGATATAAAGGTACAGATGCACAAGATCAGCGATCCCGCCAAAGAAACAATCTTTGAAAACTGCGTCGCCGATGTCAATATCCCTGTGGGCGAAGTCTTTACTTCGCCAGTACTGTGCGGCACCTCCGGCACCCTCCACGTAGAGGATATCTATCTGAACGACCTGCGCTATTATAACCTCAGAATGCACTTTGAAGATGGCTGGGTAAAGGATTACTCCTGTAGCAACTTTGAGGATCCCGCAGAAGGCAAAAGCTACATCCATGAAAACCTCCTGCTGCCCCATCAAAGCCTGCCCATCGGAGAGTTTGCCATCGGGACCAATACCACGGCCTATCAGATCGCCAAAAAGTACGACATCATGCACCTCTTGCCCATCCTGATCATCGAAAAGATGGGTCCACATTTTGCCATCGGCGACACCTGCTATTCTCATGAAGAGGATGCGCCGCATCCGAGCTTGCTAAACGGCAAAGAAATGATCGCGGTGGAAAACGAGAAATCCGCCACCCGCAACGATGATCCCCTATCTGCTTATACACAGAAGCATACAGACATCACCCTGCCTTACGAAATGCTAGCCAGCATCACGGCTGTGAGAGCTGACGGCAGCAAACAGGACATCATCCGGGACGGACGCTTTGTGGTACCCGGCACCGAAGAACTGAACATCCCCCTGGAACAGATCTGACCGAGGGGAGTAAGTAACGCCGCGGCTAAGGACGCTTTGTGATCGAAGCTAAAGCATTGACCTGCGCTTATGGGACGCAGGATATCTTGAAGAACCTTGATCTGGTGCTGCCGGATCATGGTTTCACGGTTCTCTTGGGTCCCAATGGCGCGGGTAAATCCACCCTGTTATATACGCTGATGGCCTATCTGAAGCCAAAAGCGGGGAGTGTGCATTACAAAGGCACTGATGTGCGCAAGATCAATCGTCCGGAATTGGCCAAAGCCATCGCCTTCATCCCGCAGGAGATCCATAGCGAATTCGATTACAGCGTGCTGGATACCGTGCTGATGGGTCGCTATCCCTATCTCACACTTTGGCAGACCTACAGCGAAGAGGATAAAGTCGCAGCCCAGACAGCGCTGACACAGATGAGGCTTTGGGATTTACGGCATCGCTATCTTTCCGAACTCAGCGGCGGCGAAAAACAGCGGGTATACCTGGCACGAGCCCTGGTACAGGATACCAGATACATCTTTCTGGATGAAAGCCTTTCCCAATTGGATATAAACTATCAGATCGAGATCATGCGCATGCTGCGGGATATCTCCACCCGCCAAAGCAAGGGCATCCTGTTGATCTCGCATAATCTCAATCTGGCTGCCAATTATGCTGATCGCATGCTCTTTTTGAAGGAGGGACGCCTGCTCTACGACGGCAGCCCCAACGAGGTGATGAAAAGTGAACATCTGGGCGAGATCTTTGGTATGCAACTCCAGGTCGCACCCAATCCGCTAAGTGGCGTGAATAACATAGTGTACCCCCAATGAAGTACATCCTTTTAGCCAGCCTGCTGATCATCATCCTGCTGGGTCTCTTCACCTGCCCACAGCAAGATTCCACGCCCAAAAGCAAGGGCTACGAAGTAATCCGGGTGGTGGATGGGGATACCTTCATCTGTAAGATCAACGATAAAGATACCCGGGTGCGCCTGATCGGCGTGGATACTCCGGAATCGGTACATCCAAACAAGGATGTGGAGTATTTCGGATTGGAGGCTAGCAAGTTCTTGAAAACCCTGCTGGAGGGTCAACGCGTATTGCTAGCTTATGATCAGTCCAATAGTGCATCGGATCACAAGGATCGTTACGACCGGCTGCTGGCCTATGCTTACCGGGCATCGGATTCACTGTTTGTAAATGCTGAAATCATCACCCGGGGTTACGGTCACGCCTACACAAACTTCCCCTTTAGGTATCTGGAAGACTTCCTCAGATACGAACGCGATGCCAGAATGAAGGGTCTGGGGCTATGGAGCGAGGGCGAAGATACCCCAGCCACCGAGATGGATTCAGTGACGGTGTATTTCAACGGTAGCGGCAAGAAGTTTCACCGGGAACACTGCCATTACACCACTGCCAAATCCATCGCCATCCCCCGCGGCGAAGCTATAGCCCGGGGCATGGAACCTTGTAAAAGCTGTAAACCTTAGAATAGCTATTGCTTTCCCTGCCGTTGTTTGATCGCGCAGATAATGCCGTGACGCACTCCGCGAGTACTCACGATCACTCTATCCACTCCCGCTTTGTGAATGATCTGGCAAACCAAAAACGAGGCGGGTAACATCAGATCAGCTCGCGCAGGATCCATCCCAGGGATCTTGCATATTTCAGAAACACTTTTGGGACGGTACATCAGCACCTGGCGCAGTACCTCGGCGCGGCTGATCACCGTACCATTCAAAGCTTCGGCATCAAAGCTTTTCACCCCCAGCATCACAGCGGCCATTGTGGATAAAGAACCGCCGGTCCCGATCAGAGTGTAATCCTTCGCTTGCCGGATCTTGAGATTGGTATCCACAAACATTTCCAGTGCGTGGAATGCACAATTGGTGTAGGGATCGCTACCCCGGAATTCGTCATTCAAACTGACAGCACCAAAGGGAAGGCTTACCACGTCCTTGATCCGTCCATCTCTACCATAGATGAGCTCGGTACTGGCTCCGCCAATATCAAAGGCAAGGATGTTTCCTTTGGGCTCGATCGCGGTCATTATTCCTTTGTGTGCTGCTTCAGCTTCTTCTCTCACGCTCAGGATATGCATGTTCAGCCCGGTTTTCTCCAGGATCAGATCCACAATCTCGGGGCTGTTTGTTGCCCTGCGCATGGCTTCGGTTCCCACCAGGATGATTTTTTGCATTTCCGGGAAGCGACTCTTGATATCAGAGATGATACTCAGCATGCTGGAAACCGTCGCTTCTTTCATTTTGCCATCAGCATCCAGGTTCGAAATTAAACGTAGCGGGATACGGTAATCGATAAAGACGCTGTTACCCTTGCACTGCATGACCTTACAAGCATTAGACCCGAATTCAACGATCAATTCCATCTTAGCCTCTCATTATGCTTCTTTAAAAAGCATATTAGACACGATAATCCCATTTATGACCAATGCCATCTTTTTGTTTGCCTATTCATGACTACTCGGGACATTGTCTGTATCGCATGGGGATATCACTCCCATAAAGTGAATCTGAACATGACTCCAAGTGCCTACATAGAGCCGTGCAGAAGCATATAATGGTGAGTTGTGTGACTCCGCTGTTTTATCAGGTCTCGATGAATTTCAAGAAATGCTCGTGGATCTCCATCGGCAGCCGTTTAGCCGTACCCCCGGAAGCGTAAACCACTGTAAACTTGGCCGTAAAGCAAATATCTCCTGAGGAGTTGTACACTTCCTGCCGCCAGAACCCCTTCAGGCGATTGGCATCATAGAACCAGCTTTTTACCAGAACCGTTTCTTCCAGATCGAGCGCTTTCAGATAGTCCAGTTCGTAATGCAGGACAAAGAACTGAATATCCAGTTTGAGCAGCCTGGAGATTGGCATATCCATCACCACCAGGGCGTCGCTACGCGCTGCTTCCAGCATCTGCAGATAGGTGGCATTATTCATATGTCCATAGATGTCACACTCATAACCGTAGATTTTCTTCCTATACTCGAAGATCATATTGGTAGTCCTTTTACTGATGTTTTTGCTTGACCGATAGTGCGGGACAAATACGCTTGGCGCAACTATCGGACAGACAGAGGATTTTATGAGCCAGAAAATAGTCAACAAGAAAGAAAGTAAACCCGCATCAAAGCCCGTACCTACCGTGCTTTCCAGGGAATTGATCCCGATGAAGTATCTGAGCGGGGTCATGATTGCGTTGCTTTTTATCCTTCTCAGCGTGATCTACTTCCCTGTGGCATACCGTCACATGGAGCCTGCCGCCAGCGATATCAGCCAATGGCGCGGCGCGGCAAAGAGCATCATCGATTACAATGCGGAGCATGACGACAAGGCTTTATGGACTCCCAATATGTTTTCCGGAATGCCTAGCTACATGATCTCTTTCCCCAATCGCTATCCATTTTTGGAGAGCATTACCAAAGTGACAGACAAGGTAATCAATTGGCGCATTTTCTTGCTCTTCATTGGTGGTCTGGGCATTTTTGTCCTGCTCCGGCATCTGAAAGCCGATCCTTATATAGCTTTTTTTGGTGCCATAGCCTTCGTCTTTTCCTGCCATTGGGTTGGTTTACTGGATATCGGGCACAATACGAAGTTCCGTGCCATCATGTACATTCCCTGGGTCTTTTGGGCTTTGCTGCGCCTGAAAGAGAAGCCGGGGATCCTCTCTCTGGGTCTGCTGGCCACCTTCCTGATCACTCAGCTAAGGGAAAACCATCCTCAGATCAGTTATTATCTCTATCTTTTGATGGGTATGTACTGGATCTACCAATTGATCGACAGCATCAAGAGCAAACAGTACAAACGCTTTGGCATCTGGACTCTATTGATCGTACTGGCTTTTGGACTCACCGCACTGGCCGTGATGAATCCCTATCTTTCCACCATGGAATACAGCCATTACACAATGCGCGGAGGCTCTGCCGGTCTGGATAAAGCATACGCGCAGGGCTGGAGCTTTCACCCCAAGGAAATCATCGCTTTTGTCATCCCTGATTTCTGGGGTGGGATAGACAACGCCTCCGGACGAAACTACTGGGGTTACATGCCATTTACGCAGGTGTACAACTACTTTGGTATTGTGGTGCTGGCCCTGGGGATTTTGTCTTTGTGGGGTTCGCATAAAGCGCTATCCCGCTTTCTTTGGATTTCTTCCGGCCTATTTACACTTATGAGCTTTGGCTCGGCTACCCCGTGGCTATCCGATCTGTTTTTGAATTACTTACCTTACTTTAATAAGTTCCGCGTACCCTCCATGACTCTGATCATCGTGCAATTCAATGCTGTCATTCTGGCTGCCCTGGGGCTGATGCAGGTGCAGGAGAACATCGGAAATTCTCTCTGGCAAAAGCGTTACCTGCGCCTGTTCTGGATTCTGGGTGGCGTCTTTTTGACCTGGACGGTGCTATCCAAGACTCTCTTTGCCGGCCTGCCCTTTGCCCGCCCCGATGAGATCGCGCAATACGAAAGAGCCGGCGCCATGGGCCAATTGGCTGCTCTGAAGAGCGCACGGCTGGACGCTTTGGTAAAAAGCGGTATCCTATCACTGCTCCTGGCCACCATCAGCATGGGGCTGATCCATCTGGCCTCGCTGAAAAAATTCAAGAACAGTGTATTGGTGATCCTACTCTGTGCCATCACTTTTATCGATCTCTGGCCATATACCGGAAAACACCTGAAAGAACTCTACCCCATGTCCAAAAACCGCGAGGAGCATTTCAGCCTGCAGGATTATGATCAGTTCTTGCTCTCCGACAAGAGCAACTATCGCATCTATCCGCTGAACTTCAGCTTTATGCAAGGTGGCGGTAATCAGCTTCGTCCCGCCGGCGAATGGGCCTATTATCACAAGACCATCGATGGTTATTCCGCGGCAAAATTGAAGCGCTACGATGATCTCCTGACTGTGATCAAGGGCGATGGCAAGCGCGATGGAGAGTTTTTCCGCTATCTGAAAGGCGTCTTTGCCGAGGATAGCAAGGAACTGCCCCTTCCCGTGATGAATATGCTCGGGACAAAGTATATCGTTTTACCGGATTCGATTCCCTACGGATCCATGCTGCAAAACCTGCGGCCGGTCTTTTACAATGGCAAACTAAGTATCTATCAGAATCTCTTTGCCCTACCCCCAGCCTGGTTTGTTTCCGATACAGAGGTCAAAAATAGCTCCGCTGAAGTGCTGGAAGCCCTTTGGGATCCCAGCTTCGACCCGGCTCATAGCGCCCTGCTGGAAAGCCACATCGAAGGAATCTCCGCCCCGGATAGCAGTTTTGTGCAACAGAGCAAAGCCGAAATGCATGAATTGGCCTACGATCTGGCCACGGATAAGGACGCTCTGTTGGTGCTCTCGGAAGTGTATTATCCCGCAGGCTGGAAGGCCTATCTGGATGGCACCGAGATTCCCATCCACCCAGTGAATTACGTGTTGCGCGGCCTGAAAATCCCCGCCGGAAAACACACTCTGGAACTGAAGTTTGCCCCCTCCAGCTATCAAAAGAGCATCAGTCTCTCCTTTGCCGGATTGCGACTCACTATGCTGGCACTGCTTCTGGGTATGGCCAAGTACACGATCATGAAGCGCAAGCGCAAGGCCGGATTGAGTAGCGCATCACGGGGCTCCCTCTGAGGACCTGAAATCCACTCATAGGCCACATGAACCCCACCCGAACTGGATTCAGGAGGAGTTCAGGAAGGGTTCGGGTGGAGTTCGTGCTGAAAGTGGGCACCATTGATCTCTGATGTAGAGACACAAACACACTCCCCGATCTACGCAAAACCCCTATTTGGGATAAACAATCATAGCTCGCACCGGTAAGGGCTATCTTGCGGTTCGCCCTCCAAAAGCCCCGGCAGGGGCGACACTATTCATAGCGTCTTCAATACCTGCATTAGTATGGTCGTTCATCATAAATGAAGGCACAGCATCGAAGGCAGACGTGATCATGCAATCGAAAATGAGGCTGCATTTAAAAATGGGGGAATGCTAACAAAAAAGAATGATTGACAATAAGTGAGAGGGTTTCAAGCCTTGTTCCGAAAGAGGTGAAAATGAAAGCTCTGCCAGTAGTAGTTTTGTCGTGTATCCTGTTGATACCATTCGTTCTGTCTGCCTCATACTCCCGGTCTAACTTCCCCATCCTCAGTGAGAGTGAAACGTTGGAACTACACAGTATGTTAGGGGAAGCAGATCTAGTGCCGGCGCATACCAAGTTTTACCGCGATTGGGATCCTTATGCGCGTCTCAAGTCGGATTGGCATATGCATACCTTACAGGACGGCCTGGACGCAATACCTTTATTCAGTGATCTGCGCGAAGTAATGAACGTAAACTATCATGGGCCCATCTACGAGCATCTTTTTGATATCACTTTCGGGGTCAAAGCCCTCGCACCCAGTGAGTCCCGTCACAATGAGATTGACAAGATCGCCGACAAGATCAAGAAACCGCGTGATATCTTCGTGTACCTGGAACGTGCATTTACTGAACTTGAACCACTGCTGCATAAGGCGTTTGGCAAGCTTAGCCCGGCGGAAATTGACACTCTGCAGGCTTTTTGCCTCCAGGCAATGCTGGAGGAAGAGCATAGCGAGGAATATCAGGCCTATTTCCAGCAGCAAAAGCTGCCCTGGCTGAATGAAATGGATCTGGAGCATATCGCGGACTTGCTGGAAAAAGTGGATGCCAGGGCTCTGGGAATGGCTGCCATGGAGTACCGTACCTGGGCAGAAATACTCGAAGTAGCTGTTTATTATATGGATCTAAAGCCTTCAAAACCAATCTTTCATAAAAGCCCCTGGGGCTTAATGGTGCTGGGCAGTATTGGTGACGATGTTTACAATCCCGCAAAGTATCCCATACTTGGCACCCAGAGGATCTGCGCCATCATCGATCCCGCGGGAAATGACACCTATGAAGTGCCTTTTTATAGTTCATCGAGCCACCCCTTCTATTTTCTCAGTGATTCTTGGGGTAAGGACGTGTATCGTAGTACGGCTCCCAGTTTTTACGCTATGGCGGGGCTGGGCTACAGCCATGATGGGGATGGGGATGATCTCTATGAACTTGGCGATTTTTCCTTCGCGGCAGCTCTCGGAATGGGTGTCCACCGGGATTTTTCGGGTGACGATCACTATCAAGGCGGGCTATTCTCTCAGGGCGCAGCGATTTGCGGAGTGTACCTGTTGGCTGATACCCAGGGCAACGACGTCTATAAAGCACATACGATGAGTCAGGCTTTTGGCAGCACTTTGGGGGCCGGTGTCTTGGCGGATTATACCGGGGCTGATCTGTATTATCTGGGGGGAAAATACACCCATGCACCTTTGATGCCAAACGATTACCGCACCATGGGTCAGGGTATGGGCTTTGGCATGAGGCCCGCTCTGGCGGGCGGTTTGGGCTTACTGTATGATAAAGATGGAAATGACAGATATATGGGAGGGGTTTATGCCCAAGGTGTGGGTTACTGGTATGCCACCGGTGTGCTGATCGATGAAGCTGGCAACGATATATACAACGCGGTTTATTACCCCCAGGGATCGGGCATTCACATGGCAGTGGGATTTATGTATGACCACGATGGTGATGATGCCTATTACAGCCGCAATGGACCGGGGCAGGGCGCTGGTCACGACTGGAGCTTTGGGATGCTGGTGGATGGTGCGGGCAACGATGCCTATTCCATTCATGGGGGCAACGGACTGGGGCTGTCCAATTCACTGGCCATCTTTGTGGATAAATCCGGAGACGATCGCTATGAACGCATTGAAGCACAAAACTACGGTAATGGAGCCTTCAGCCGCTCTACCGGCAGTATCGGCCTGTATCTGGATGCCGGGGGTAAAGACCTCTATCCCCAAGGTCTGGCCGCCAACGACAGCACCTGGGTCAAAGGTACCTATGGCATCGGCAGGGACAAAGAATTGAATGTCCTGCCGGCCACCGAAGAGGCTGGCGAAGTGGAACAATTAGCTGCTCCGGCGGAAGATGCCCCTATCGCGGAAATCTTTTCTGCAGCCTCGGAATGGGAGGTTGGCAACGCCGTCTCCAGAGTTCGCGCGGCGCGTGAAATCATGAATAAGCGCGCATCCGAGATGCAGTCTTACATTCTGGAGAACAAACTGGATAGCGATTCCGGTCTGGAATACCGGGCGCTGGAAGCCTTTTGCGCGGCCAATCAAAGCTTTCAGGATGCCTTACTGAACTATGTAACCGAAGCGGATTCCCTGAAAGCAAAGAATGCCATCGCTTTACTGGCCGGCAGACAGGATACCCGGCTGGTACCTTATCTGGAAGAACTGCTGGGTCAGGAAAAGTATCTGGCTACCTGCATATCTTCTCTGGGGAGCCTGGAATCTGAAGCAGGCCTGCAATTGCTGATGCGCTACAAGGACTTGGAAAACGAACGTTTACGCTTCCTGGTGGCACGTTCGGTGGCGGCATACAAGAGTGAGGCGGCAAAAGCTGCGCTCTCCAGCTTTGAAGAAGATCCATCCTTTCTGATCCAGGCCTTGATCAGGAATAGACGAGAGGAATAGCGATGAACCAGCAAAAGCAGGTCTTTGAAGACTACCTGACTTCCCGTGATTTTGAGCGAATACCTCACCTCATCGGGGTTTTTGAACACTATCAGAAGCTCCTGAGCGATTCTAACAAAGTGGTGAATCTGATTTCGCGCAGAATGCCGGTGGAAAACTATTGGTTACAGCATTTTCTTGACAGCCTGCTCGTCACCGAAATCGTGGATTTTGAGGGGCTGACTGTCCTGGATTTTGGTACTGGTGGCGGATTGCCCGGGATTCCGGTGAAGATTGTGCAGGAAAATTGCGAAATGATCCTGCTGGATAGCACACAAAAGAAGTGCCACGCCGTGCAGGAAATGGTGGAAGCCCTGTCCCTGGGCAACACCGGGGTAGTTTGTGCCCGTGTGGAAGATTACGCTTTTATGGCGCGTCGCCCGAGCTTTGACGTCATTTTGTGCCGGGCTGTAGCTCTAGAAGAGCGGTATGTGGCGCCCCTGAGACGTTTGCTGAAGCCATCTGGAAGGCTTGTGATGTACAAGTCCCGCGCTTTGGACGATCTGGCGGGCATCAAGTATGATCTCTTGCTGGAAAAGGATAATGAACATATCGGCTTGCGGCGCTTGATTGCTATCGCGCAGCGAGACCTGATGAAACGATAAAATACTGAATATACGGAAGATATGACGAAGATAATAACGATTGTGAACCAAAAAGGCGGAGTGGGTAAAACCACTACCACGGTCAATCTGGCTGCTGCGCTGGCAGTATTGGAAAAGCGGGTATTGCTGATTGATCTGGATCCCCAGGGCAACGCAACCAGCGGAGTGGGGATAGACAAAGAAACGGTCGAACTGCAGATATATGACGCCCTGATCGGCCGTGAGCCCATCGAAAAGTGCATTTTACCGACCACCACGAACAATCTCTTTTGTGTGCCGGGAAACATCAATCTCACCGGTGCGGAGATCGAACTGGTGCACGAGTTTGCCCGCGAGCACAAGCTGAAAGAGGCTTTGCAGCCTTTGATGGGGCTCTGGGACTACGTTCTCATCGATTGCCCCCCATCATTGGGACTGCTTACAGTGAATGCCATGACAGCATCCACAGATGTGCTGGTGCCCATCCAATGCGAATATTACGCGCTGGAAGGGGTTAGCCAGTTGCTCACCACTATTCGCCTGATCCAAAAGAACCTCAATCCAGGCCTGAACATTGTGGGCATTGTGCTTACGATGTTTGATAAGCGGGTGAATCTTTCCATGCAGGTGGCCAAAGAAGTGCACCGCTATTTCAAAGAGAAAGTATTTCGCAGCGTGATTCCGCGCAATATCAAACTCACCGAAGCGCCCAGCTTTGGTAAACCAATCTTCCTGTACGATATCCGTTCGCCCGGCGCAATGAGCTACCTCAGCCTGGCCAACGAAGTAATCGAGCGCTCTTAAGTGAAAGAGAGGCAAAGATGAACGAACGTCTCGGACGCGGATTGTCCGCTCTCATTCCGGATAAAGATAATAGCCAGCAGATTGGTGCTGGCATTGGTACTCTGCCCATCGAGCGGATTCGTCCCAACCGCTATCAGCCCCGTAAGAAGTTTGATAATGAAAAGCTGAAGGAACTGGCAGCGTCGATCACCGAAAATGGCATCATCCAGCCCATCATCGTTACCAAAAGCGAGGGGCAGGATTATGAACTGATCGCCGGAGAACGCAGGTTGGAAGCAGCAAAACTGGCCGGGCTGGATACAGTACCGGTGGTGATCCGTTCGGTCTCGAAGAAAGAACAGCTGCAGCTGGCGATCATCGAAAACGTGCAGCGCGAGGATCTGGATCCCATCGAAGAAGCCATGGCCTATCAAGCTCTGGCAGATGATTACATGCTCACGCATCAGCAGATCGCCCAAGTGATGGGAAAAGATCGCGCCACCATCACAAACAGCATGCGCCTGTTAAAGCTTCCCCCGGAAGTTTTGGATATGCTGGCCGCAGAACTACTTACGCCGGGACACGCGCGCGCCGTGCTGAGCGTGGAACCTCCTTATCAGGTGACCTTCGCAGAGTTCGTGGTAAAGTACAAACTCTCTACCCGACAGGCCGAGGAAAAAGCCAAGACCTTCGTACAAAGCCTGCAGCAGAGCGATCACAGCCCCAAAAAGACAGCTTTGACCCGAAACCTCGAAACCGAACTGAGCCATCTCTTTCGCCTCAAAGTGAGCGTAAAAGAACATGGCGGCAAAGGCAAGATAACTCTGGAATACAAAAACGAGCGGGAACTGGAAGAGCTGAAATCACTATTGGAAAAACTAAAAAAATAGATTTGGAGAAACAATGAGCAAAATGCCTTATGCCGAACCATGGCGTATCAAGATGGTGGAATCCCTGAAAATGCTAAGCAGGGAAGAACGCACCGCGAAAATCGCAAAAGCTGACTACAATCTATTCAATCTCGCGGCCGAAGACGTGTATATCGATCTCCTGACCGATTCCGGCACCGGCGCCATGAGTGATAAGCAGTGGTCTGCCTTGATGATGGGAGATGAGAGCTATGCTGGATCAAAGAGCTTTCTGAAGATGAAAGCCACGATCAACGAGCTGATGGGCTTTCCCTATGTATTGCCCACCCATCAGGGACGCGCTGCAGAAAACGTGCTTTTTTCCGCCACCATCAAAGAAGGAGACATCATCCCCGGTAACGCCCATTTTGATACCACCAAGGGGCATATCGAATTTCGCAAAGCCATCCCGGTGGATTGCACAATCGATGTGCCGGAAGCGGAATCCAAACAGCATCCCTTCAAAGGCAATATCGATATCAACAAGCTGGAAGCCTGCATTGCCCAATACGGCGCAGCAAAGATACCCATGGTGATCCACACTGTTACCTGCAACACCGGCGGCGGACAGCCCGTATCCATGGAAAACTTGAAGCAAGTGTCCGCCGTATGCCGCAAACACGGTATCCCTTTGATCTTTGATTCAGCCCGCTTTGCTGAAAATGCTTACTTCATCAAGGTGCGGGAAGCAGGTTATCAGGATAAACCGATCAAAGCCATCGTGAAAGAGATGTTCTCCTATGCCGAGGGGATGACGATGAGCGCCAAGAAAGACGCTATCATCAATATCGGCGGCTTCATCGCCCTGAGAGACGAAAAGACCTATCAGGCATGCTGCACTTTTGGTATCATCTTTGAAGGATTCGTCACCTACGGCGGAATGAGCGGACGCGATATGGAAGCTCTGGCTGCGGGATTGATGGAAAGCACTGAATACGAGTATCTTCACGCGCGTATCTCGCAGGTGGAATACCTCGGAAAACTGATCACCGATCTGGGGATTCCGATCGTGGAACCGGCCGGCGGACACGCCATCTATGTGGATGCCAAAGCCTTTTTCCCGCAGATCCCGCAAGTGCAGTATCCTGCCCAGGTATTGGGTGTAGCCCTGTATGAAGAAGCAGGCGTGCGCGGAGTGGAAATCGGTACAGTATTGGCCGACCGCGATCCGGTAACCCGCGAAGAACGCCCCCCCAAACTGGAGCTCCTGCGTCTGGCAATTCCACGCCGGGTATATACGAACAACCACATGGAAGTAGTAGCCTGGGGTTTGGAGCAGATCTGGCAAAAACGGGATAGCTACCGGGGACTCAAGATCACCTGGGAAGCCCCCATCATGCGTCACTTCACAGCTAGCTTCGCAAGGCTGTAAAAAGGCTGAAATACTTTGCGCTTGACACATTTGTGCCTGTGTAAGTCTTGGCGCATATTAATATAAATAGCAGGAGAATAAGATGATTATTCAGGACGATTTATACTACACCGAGAGTCACGAATGGGTGAGAATCGAGGGCGACATCGCCACCATCGGAATCAGTGATTTTGCTCAGCACGAGCTGGGTGACATCGTGTTTGTGGAGCTGCCGGAAGTCGGTATGAAGGTTTCTGCTGGCGAACCCTGCGGATCCATCGAAGCCGTGAAAGCAGTGGAGGACATGATTTCTCCCGTATCTGGCAAAGTGGTAGAACGCAATAGCGATCTGGAAGATAGCCCCGATATGATCAATAAATCCCCCTACGAAGAGGGATGGATCATGAAAGTAAGTATTGCGAGCATGGACGAGGTCGAAAACCTGCTCAGCGCGGTGGAATACAAGAAGATCATCCCCGAATAGAGATATAGCAAGGACACCTTGATAGCCAAGAGCAGCAGTTTTCTGATCATCCTTTCTGCTCCATCCGGCGGCGGTAAAAGCACGATTTTGCATGAAATCCTGCAGAGAGCGGATAACATCGATTATTCCGTAAGCTATACCACCCGTGCCCCCAGGGGAGAAGAGCAGAACGGAGTGCATTATCACTTCGTGGATGAAGCGGAATTTGAGCGCAGAATTGCGGCAAAGGACTTTCTGGAGCATGCTAAAGTATTTGGTAAAAGCTGGTACGGAACCTCGATCAGCTTCATCAAATCGCGCTTGCTCCTGTCCCGTCACGTGATAATGGATATTGACGTGCAGGGAGCTTCCCAGATCGCCGCCACTGATATACCTTATGTAAAGATATTCATCATTCCACCCTCCATGGCGGTCCTGAAGGATCGTCTGATCAAGCGGGGAACGGACAGTGAGGAAGATATCGCCCGCCGTCTGGCCACCGCCAAAGAAGAATTGACATGCATTCCGGATTATGAATATCTGGTAATAAATGACGACCTGGATCAGGCCGTGAACGATGTGGCGGCCATCATCCGCGCCGAAGAAAACCGCAGCACCCGCTATGTAAACCCCATGCAGGGGTTTCTAGAACAGGAGAATACATGATAAACGAGAAGATCGAAGGATTCCTGGAAAAGGTAAACATGAACTATCTGTATTGCCTGCTTTCCAAATTGGAAGCGCAGCGCATAAACCAATTCCCCTCCTACGTAAAGCAGAAGTTCGACAAAAAGATCACCGTATTGGCGATGGAACACGTTGCCGATAACGAAGTGCCAGATTACATCACCGAGTTGCAGGAAGCTGAGATGGCCATGGCGGCTCAACGGGCAGCTTATGAAGAGGACGATGAAGGCATCGATTTCGGCGAAGAGACCATCGACGATTCCGCCAAGTTCACGCAGGACTTTGAGCAAAGCGACGTCAGCGAATACGACAGCTTCGAAGAAGAAGTGAAAGACCCCTTTGCCGACAATGACGATGACGACGCGGATGAAGACGATTTTGACGATGACGATGACGACGATCTCTAATGTCCCGTCGAGCTTTAATCCAATATCTTGAACTGATCAAACAAAGCGGGATTCGTGAGCTATACCGTCCGCAAAGTAACAACGCCAAGCTCTTGGAAGAGCTATCCTCACGCTATTCCGACTGCCATAAATGCCCCCTGGCTGATGGGCGGATCAAGCTGGTGTACGGCGAGGGAAATCATGATGCCGACATCATGCTGATTGGCGAGGGCCCCGGAGAGCAGGAAAATCTTAGCGGAAGGCCATTTGTGGGCGCGGCAGGTCAGCTGCTGGACAAGATGCTGGCTGCCATCAATATCAGACGTGAAGAGATCTACATCGCCAACATCGTAAAATGCCGTCCCCCTGGAAACCGAAATCCCAATGCTGAAGAGCGGCTGGCCTGTATGCCATATCTGATCGAGCAAATCGGCATCATTCGCCCCAAAGTGCTGCTCATCATGGGTCTGGTAGCTGCACAAAGCCTGCTTTCAGACAATGAGACTCTGGGCTGGCACCGCGAAAAGACGCACGATTTTATGGGCATCCCCGCTTATGTAACCTACCATCCCGCTGCCCTGCTGCGCAATGACAATTGGAAACGGCCAGCATGGGAAGATCTGCAGCGCTTTCAAAAAGACTACGAGCAGATGCGATGAAAAGACTGATCCTATCCCTGATCATCCTGCTAATCTGCACTATACTCACTGCCCAAATCCTGATCTATGGTGATACCCGCAACCATCCGGAAGTGCATCGGGAGTTGGTTTCCAAGGTAAAAGATTCCCCCTGGGAACTGATCCTGTTTACCGGCGATATGAACCGTAAAGGTACTCTGCAAAGCGAATATGATGAGTTTAAAGAGATCATCGCCCCATTAAAGGGTCGCTTTTTACCAGCCAGAGGGAATCATGAGGATGATCTGCAGCTCTTCAAGGACAATTTTCCCTTTCCCGGCGGATACAGCTACCAGGCCATTATCCACGATTCGCTGCACTACTTCATCCTGGATTCCACTTCAGACATCATGCCAGCATCCAGGCAATATCAGTGGCTGAAACAGACCATGGAAGAATCCACTCTGCCCAAGATCGTGGTGATCCACCATCCGCCTTTCAGCTCCGGTGCGCATGGCGATGCAGAAGGTTTGGCCTTGTTTTTGCCGGCACTCTTCAAAAAGCACAATGTGAAGCTAGTCTTCAGCGCGCACGACCACGATTTTGAACATCTAAACTACGATGGCATAGACTATGTAGTTTCCGGCGGCGGCGGCGCGCCCTTGCGTGAGATGAGTAAGCTCAGCCCCCACAGCCGCTATTTCAAGGTGACCCATCACTATGTGATCATGACCCGCGCAGGCCGGCAACTGCAGATCAGTGCCTATGACCTGAGCGGCAACTTACTCCACACTTTCCAAACAGATATCTAGGCCCATGCGCAAAAGAATCCTCGCCATTCACGACCTTTCGGGCTTTGGCAATGGCTCGCTGATGTCCATCATCCCGATCATGTACCGATATGGAATACAGGTGACGGCCTTACCCTCAGCGTTGCTTTCTGCCAATACCTGTTACGAGGATTACACCTGGCTGGATACCAGCAGTTTCCTGGATCAAAGTATCGAGCATTACCAAAATCTGAACCGCCGATTCAACGCCATCTACAGCGGATTTCTGGGTTCATCGCAGCAAGCTGACATGCTCTGTAAAGCCATAGGCGAATTGGCCAGCGAGGACACCATGGTGGTAATTGACCCCGTGATGGCTGATGATGGCAAGCTCTATAGCTGTTACTCTGAAGACATGGTGGACGCAATGCGGAAACTGGTGGCAAAAGCCGATCTCATCACTCCCAACTACACCGAGGCTTGCTTCCTGGCAGGCTGGGAATACCGGATGGATCGTGGCGAAGAGGATTTGCAGCGCTTGTGCTCAGACCTGAGTGCTTTGGGCCCCAAATCCCTGATCATCACCAGCGTCCCGGATACAGGTACCGACATCAGCCGGGTGCTGTACTACACTCCGGAGCAAGGCAGCATCAGCTTTCCCTGCAGCTATATCCCAGTTTTTTACCCCGGTACCGGCGACATCTTTTGTGCAATTATTTTAGCGTTGCTCCTAAATGGACTCAGCATCGAGGCAGCCATCCCCAAAGTAACGGCATTTATCCATCGGGCAATCGCTTACAGCATGCAAAGTGGCGAGGATCATCGCGAGGGTGTGCTGCTGGAATCCCTGCTCTTCCAGGAAGATCTGCGATGAATAAACGGGTTTGCGTCACCGATCTGGACGGCACCTTGCTACACTCTCAACGCAGAATATCGGAGAGAAACCTAGAAACCCTCCATACACTTGGTGAAATGGGCATCACCAGGGTGCTTGCCACAGGAAGATCTCTGTGGAGCCTGAGACAGGTGATCGCGGATGACACGCCTTTTGATTATGCAATCATCTCCACCGGAGCGGGAATTATGGACTGGCGCGAGCAAAAGCTGATTCACTGCGCCAACATCCGACCACCTGAGATATGTAAAGTGTTCAGCGTATTGGAAGAGCTGGATCTGGACTATATGCTTCATCGAGGCGTACCGGATACGCATCTGATGGATTATCGCGAAAAACAAGGCTGTTCCGACTTTTGGAAACGCATCGAGTATCATCGGGATTTCGCCCGCGAACTGGATCCCGGCAAGATCGACCAGTACGAAGAAGTTACTCTCTTTCTGGTCATTGCCGATCACATGCGCGATGATGTATATCCCCAAATGAAAGAGTATCTGGCCCCACTCACCGTGATCAACACCACTTCCCCCATCGATCTCAGATCACACTGGATTGAAGTACTGGGGCAGGATGTGAACAAAGGCAGCGCATTGAATCTGCTGCTAAAGATGCTGGGCATTATACCCGCAGCTTGCATGGTAATAGGCAACGATTTTAATGATCTCGATATGCTGGATCTCGTTCCCCATTCCTATGCACCAAACAATTCATCGCCATATTTGCTGGAGCGTTACACCCCCGTTTCCCATCATGATGAGGATGGCTTTAGCGAAGCGGTAAAGCATTGGCTGGAAAAGGTCTAGTATGAAAACCATCATCCTGCTCTCGATCTCCAACATCTTCATGACCTTCGCCTGGTACGGGCATCTGAAATACAAGACGTCACCTATCTTCAAAGTAGTACTGATCTCGTGGATGATCGCATTTTTCGAATACTGCTTCCAGGTTCCGGCAAATCGCATCGGATACGGACACTACAACGCCTATGAACTGAAAACGATCCAGGAAGTAATAACCCTGGTAGTATTCAGCGCTTTCTCTGTGTTGTATCTGAAAGAGGATCTGCGCTGGAACTATATCGTGGGCTTTCTGCTGATCGTCTGCGCGGTGTTCTTTATCTTCAAGAAGTGGTAGTTTCCTTTAGATCTTCCCAATACTGAACCGCTCTGCGATGGTGAGGGATCACGATGGTTCCCCCCACTACCAGGGCCACATTCATGAGTTCCTGCAATTCCGCGTCGCTTACATTATACTTTTTGCAACGTTCCAGATGGTAACAGATACAATCATCGCAACGCAATACCATCGAGGCCACCAAACCCAGCATTTCCTTGGTTCTGGCTTCCAGAGCTCCATCTTCATAAGCGCCGTGATCCAGGGCATAAAAGCGCTTGATCTCCAGATTTGCCTTGTCCAGTGCAAGTTCGGTCAGTCTTTTCCTTTCGGCTTTATTCTCTTGTGGATTCATCTCTCTCACTCCTTTTGTACAGATTTCAACAGCTTACGCAATTCACCGGTGTCGGGCTGAACAGGGCTGATTACCGTGTTGCGAGCGGCCAGAATCTCCGGGATTTTTTCTTCGATCATAGCGTCAGTAATCGGCACTTTCACATCGATGGGGAAGCTGGACAGCCAGTCGTAAAACTCATTTCTACTCATCCCTATGGCGTTAAACAGAGATGATAACTCATTTTCGATGGCAGGATAATAGAAATCCATCATTTGCCGCATAAACATGCCATTGGCCAGACCATGCGATATGCCAAATTCAGAAGTAAAGGGGTAGCCAATTGAATGCTGCAAGGTGGTACTGGTATGCGCGATGGTGATTCCTCCAAGGAGCGAAGCCTTCATGATGGCCGACCTGGTTTCCAGATTATCCGGTTCATTGAGTAGTGTATGTAAGTTTTTCGTGATCAGAGAGATGCCTTCCGCGATCATGGGGTACAAATGGGGATTACGCTTGGTGCTGTATATACCTTCCAATAGGTGAGAAAGAGCGTCGATCGAGGTGTTTAGCGATACTCCGGGATCGAGGCTGAGCGTATAGCGCGGATCAAGCACCGCTATGTCTGGAAAAGCTTTATCACTGCCAAATCCTGCCTTCTTCCTGATGAGAGGATCTGTAAGCACACTGTATGGCGTTACTTCTGAACCAGTGCCATGAGTGGTGGGAATTGCCATTAGCGGCATGCGTTTTTGCATCAAAGCAGTGTTGTAAAGCTGATCCCGCTGCAGATCATTGGCTGCCGCCAGCATGATCGCCTTCGCCGCGTCCAAAGGACTGCCACCCCCGATTCCGACCACAAAGTCGTATCCGCTGGAGAGTAGCCTTTCTTTTCCCCGCATGATCGTATCAAGATCAGGATTTTCGGGAATCTCGTCAAACAGCACATAGCGTTTTGAGGCTGCACCCAGAATCTTAAAAAGATCCTCCGCAGCGCCACTGTTTATGGCGGAATGCTTCCCTGTGACTATCAGACAGTTATTACCCAAAGCATTGACGTAGTCTCGGGCTTGTTCCATTGCCCCTTCGGCAAAAAAAATACGTGTAGGCATGTAAAACATAATTCCCACCTCTGATCAGTTTTATGCCAGAAAAAGCAGAGGGGTAGCGGATGTCAAGCTCAAGCTGCAGGTGAGTTTGGAGGCAAGACATGTTGATGATTGTCCACACGGCCATTCCCTTTTACTAATGAATTGCATAAATTCAATTGAATCCCGCGGCCGTCTTGTTTCATGAACCCAATTCATGCTCACAATAGGTTTGTAGCATAATTAATTCATTGTAGATAAACGGTTTAGGAATGAGGAAACATGGGAACACAACAGTTGTTAATGATCGTGATCTGTGTAATAGTGGTCGCTGCTGCGATAGGAGTTGGCATAGCGATGTTCAATCAGAGGGATTTTAGCTCAAACTCCCAAGCCATAATGGCAGAAATGCAAGTTTTTGCGGCCAGGGTTCATGAGTTTTGGAAAACTCCCGAATCCCTGGGAGGTGCGGGCAAGAGTATGTCCACTACGGATCTTGGAGCCTTGGCGTCATATCTTGGCTTCACCATTGCAGGGACCAAGGACGGCACATATTATACCTATGTGAGTGAGAATGCAGAATACTGTCTGAGTAGATTTGAAGACTTTGAAGTAGATTTTGAGGCTTTGGGCTATAGTGCCAACCATGGTCAATTCCCCCATGTTCAATTGACCATGAGTTTACTTACTGGAACCACGGAAGTAGAGGCAACCAAAGGCAAGACCTTCAATAATGGACAAGGTCACGGTAGCCATAATGGCAACGGCACCAACGATAATAACGGAAATGGAAATGGAAACGGAAACGGAAACGGCGGTGGTGATGACGATGACGACGGAAACGGCGGCGGAAACGGCGGTGGAAACGGCGGTGGAAACGGCGGCGGAAACGGCGGTGGAAACGGCGGCGGAAACGGCGGCGGAAACGGTTGATCTGACTTATCAATCCTGACATCATTTTACCTCGGGTAACCCCCGAGGTTTTTTTTCAAAAATACATAGCCATGTCGGGGCTCCTCTTACACCTCGCCCCCTGCTGCCCAGTACTTTACCCGAACTCCACTTGAATCCCTCCTGAACTGGGTTCGAGTGGAGTTCAAGTGGGTTTCGAGAGGAGTACATCTGGATAATGGGGAAGATGCCTGGCTCTTCCTGGGAATTGTCAAAGGGGTGTCACCTGGCACCCCCCCATGACAATATCATAGCATGCACCCGTAGGGGCTTTCCTGCAGTTCGCCCTCCAAAAGCCCCGGCAGGGGCTACACCATTCATAGCGAGGGTGCGTAGCTTAGCGTAGCGGAGCCCCTCGTTAAGTGTAACACATGCATAAGATAAATCGCAGCAATGACGACGCTCTATACTGCTCTAATCCGGTAAGGTGAACTTGCGCTTTAGCAGGAAGGGCCCCATGATTTTATGGCTAAGGGCACCGTGGGGACAAATCCAGGAGCAACGCAGACAGAGTAAGCAGCTATCGCCAAACACCAGTCTACCCTCTTCTATCCGGATGTTCTCACTGGGGCACTGCGCAGCGCACAAACCGCAGAGAGTGCATTTATCGCTGGCAAACCAGCGGCGTGAGGACTGCCTGGCGCCATGCTTCTCCATCCTGGCAAATCCGTAGCAGAGCCCGGGTAGCGATGTATCCGGAGTGCGTTTCTTGATCCCTCGCAGGATATCCTGCACGCTTTGTTTGGCCAGGTCTTTAGCCTTTGCACAGCGTTTTGCCACATTACCCGGACATGCAGTGTAAAACATGTTGGGTGGCATCACATAGAGCTGCTCATGTCTCAGATGCCAACCTTTTATGGCCAGTGCTTCCCTGATCTTTTGGGTGGAACCTCCATGCAGCATACTGCTTCCGGCAGTTTTGAAGAGGAAATAATTCTGCTTGCCTTGAGGTAGGATCGATAGCAAATTATAAACAATCTGCGGAGCGTCCATGGCATGCACCGGAAAACCGATGCCGATAAGATCATACTGGGAAAAATCGGAACTTTGTCTATCCAGGGTAAGCTCTTCCATGGGCAAGATTTCTGAGGGCGAGCCGAGCGCGATAAACTCACGCTGGAGTATTTTGGCGATGTAGGTGGTGTTTCCTGTGCCGCTGAAACAAAGTATTAATATACGCATGTAGTACCTGCCTTTGTTCATTACTGAGCCGCAACCACGATTGGTAGCGATATCTTTGTAGGTTCTGTGCCGGCATCGGTGCATCAAGAGCCAGGTGATGAAACAGCCGAGCGAAGAGCCTTCAGGATCAATCCCTTAGGCCGATTCGACACTTTTCTATGCCCCATTTGATTCCATCAAACATTGCTGTCAAGCAGATTGTCGATCCATTTTGTGCTTGACACAATTCATATTCCCTCAGTAGATGTCGCTGTGAGTATATTTCATCTCAAACTATACATTTGATGCTCGTAGAAGGGGGAAAGTTTGAAAAGGTTACTGATCCTGATCTGGATTGTTCTCATCTGCGCAGGTTTGAGCGCGGAGACTGTTGCTGCCAGCTTCGCCGGGAAAATCGCTGATTCACTGCTCTTTGGTCGCCACAATCTGAATGCTTCCCGGCATGAGCTTCAGATATTGTATTCCGCCGATGAACAGGCAGACCTATACGTCTTTCGCTATCAACCGACGGGATATGTGGTGTTGAGCGCAGATGATCGCGCTGTTCCGATACTGGCATATTCCTGGGAATCACTGGAGAGGCCTTTGTCTTACCGCCTTGTCGAGTTATTCTATCCTTAGCTGCAAGACAATGTAACCCTGGGAGGATATGATGGAAGAGCTGAAAAAACAGAAGACCCTGATCCTG
>JAGOKK010000027.1 GCA_017994635.1 Candidatus Cloacimonadota bacterium
GGTGAAAAGAAGAAGCTGAATATCAAATGGATCGATTCCGAACGCAGCTTCATCGCCAATGATCTGGAGCATGAACTGGCCGGGATCGATGGCATCCTGATCCCAGGTGGCTTCGGAGTCCGCGGGATCGAAGGCAAGATAGCCATTGCCCAATATGCTAGAGAACGGAATATCCCTCTATTGGGCATTTGTCTGGGGATGCAGGTGATGGCCATCGAAGGGGTCAGAAACATCGGCAAACTAAATGACGCCAACAGCACCGAGTTTGACGAGATGAATCCCAACCCAGTGATACATCTGATGGAAGATCAGCGCTATATCGATTTTGTGGGCGCTTCCATGCGTTTGGGTGCGTATCAATGCAAATTGGCGGAAGGCAGTCTGGCCCGACGTGCGTATGGAGTGGATGTAATCAGTGAACGCCATCGCCATCGTTATGAATTTAACAATACATACCGGGATTCCATGCGCGAAGCAGGTTTCAACCTCAGCGGAGTATCGCTGAACGACCTCCTGGTGGAAGTGATCGAGTATCCTAAAAATGATTTCTACATCGGGGTGCAGTATCATCCTGAGTTCAAATCGCGTCCAAACCGGCCTCATCCGCTCTTCACAGAGTTGATCAGAGCCGCGGCTAAGCAGTAAATGGCTATAATAGTAAAGAAATTTGGCGGAACCTCTGTGGGCAGCGTGGAGCTGATCCGCAAGATTGCCAGGCGTCTGGCAAAAGATTACCATCAGGGTGATAAACTCGTGGTAGTGGTTTCCGCCATGGCCAAGACCACGGACAATCTGTTCAATCTAGCCTATGAGATCACGCGGCATCCTTCCCGTCGGGAATTGGACATGCTGCTTACCGCCGGAGAACGGATCTCGATGTCGCTTCTATCACTGTCTCTGATGGAAGAAGGAATATCCTCCATCTCTTTTACGGGATCCCAGAGCGGGATCATCACGGACAATCATCATGGTAATGCCAAGATCTTGAAGGTGAATGCTTTTCGCATTCATGAAGAGCTGGAAAAGGACAAAATAGTGATAGTTGCCGGTTTTCAGGGAGTGAGCACTGCCAAAGAAATCACCACTTTGGGGCGCGGCGGTTCGGATACCTCGGCAGTGGCTCTGGCCTGCTATCTAGGCGCAGATAAGTGCGAGATTTACACAGATGTGGATGGGGTGTACACTGCTGATCCCAGAATCGTTCCCGGAGCCTCCTTCATCAAGGAAATCGGCTACGCGGACATGCTGGCTCTGGCTTACAGCGGTTCAAAAGTGTTACATCCGCGCGCGGTGGAATTTGCCAGCAAATACCATGTACCTGTAGAGGTAAAATCGTCCTTTACCTTTGCGGACGGGACCATGATCCGGGCTGAGGATAGCCCAAAGGAAAGCCTGATGGAAGATCGCTTTGTAAGCGCTGTAGCCCATAAGGATAAGGTGCTATGCTACTGTGTGAGGCCAGACGAGAGTGCTGTGCAGCTGCTGAGGGCATGGCATCACGAGATATTTAAGATTGCCAAGCAAGAGGACAAACTGGAGCTCTATGTGGAGGCAAAGTATGAGTCTGAGATTGATTTTTTGCTTGCGCAACAGGGGATTGTGCCGTTATCTAAAGAGGATGGACTGGGTTTTGTGATCCTTATCGGTCTGGGCCTGGCGGCAGATCCCGCCTTCGTGGCCACAGTGATGCATCTGTGCAAAGATATGAACGTCAAGCGAATAGCACACAGCGAGCGCAGTTTGGAGCTGATGCTCCAAGCCGATAAAGTGGCTGAAGCAGTTGCTACGCTGCACCATGAATTGATTGGAGAAAGGCAATGAAATACATCGTTACCAGTGCCCTGCCTTACGCGAACGGGAAACTGCACGTTGGCCATGTGGCCGGGGCATATCTGCCGGCTGATATCTTTGTGCGCTACTTACGTCTTTGCGGCGAGGATGTGATCTACATCTGCGGCACCGACGAACATGGTACGCCGATCTCAATCAGTGCCGACCGGGAAGGGATCAGTCCCAATGAAGTGGTTCAGCGTTATCATGACAGCATCAAAGAAGCTTTTGACGGTATAGGCATCGAGTTCGACAATTTTAGTGGCACTGCCCGTGATGATCATTATCAGCTATCCCGGCAGTTTTTCTCCGATCTGTATGAGAACGGGCACATTAAAGCCAAAAGCACTCTGCAGTTTTACTGTGAGCACGATAAACGTTATCTCCCCGACCGCTATGTGGAAGGTAGCTGCCCCAAATGCGGAGCTACAGGCGCTAGAGGCGATCAATGCGATAAATGCGGCCAGATCTATGACACCACCACATTGGTGGATCCTCTGTGCAAAATCTGCGGCCATACTCCGATTATCCGGGAGACCAAGCACTGGTTTATTCATCTGGATCGCTTTACCGACCAACTGAAGGAGTGGATCTCGCACAAGGATTACTGGAAAGAAAACGTACGTAACTTCATGTTGAATCTGCTGGAACAGGGATTGATCGAGCGTAGTATCACGCGTGACCTGTCCTGGGGCGTTCCCGTGCCATTGGAAGAAGCTGAGGGGAAAGTGCTCTATGTGTGGTTCGACGCACCCATCGGTTACATCTCATCCACGGTGGAATGGGCCAAACGGATCGGCAAGCCGGAACTCTGGAAGGAATACTGGATGGATCCCGATACGCAATTGATCCATTTCATCGGCAAGGACAATATCATCTTTCACGCCCTGATCTGGCCGGCGATGCTGATGGGGCAAAATAAGCATTACGTCTTGCCGCACGATATTCCTGCCAATGAGTTTATGAATCTGGAGGGGGAGAAGATCTCCACCAGCCGCAATTGGGCGATCTGGGTAGATGAGTTTGTGAAGGATTTCGATGGCGAGTATCTGCGTTACTACCTGGCTGCCAACGCTCCGGAGAAACAGGACGCAGATTTTGGCTTCAAGGATTTCCAGCTCAAGATCAATGGCGAATTGAACAACGTTCTGGGCAATCTGGCCAATCGGGTGTTTGCCTTTGCAAACAAGCAGTTTGGCGGTGCGATCGAAGAGGTGGAACTGGACGAAATGAGCCTTAACTATTGGGCTGAAGCTGAACCGATGTTTGCCGAGGTAAAAGCTGCCTATAAGGATTATCAGGTGAAGCGCAATACCAAGAGCATCATGGATATAGCCCGTCTTGGCAATCGCTATTTCGACGAGCGGAAACCATGGATGGCGATTAAGAGCGACCCTGATCACGTGAAACAGACTCTGTGGCTCTGTGCCAGACTCCTCACCGGCATTTCAGTAGCCATGTATCCTATTATGCCCAAACATATGAACAGACTGCGGGCCATGATGGGCTTGAGACCAGTACAGAATTGGGATGATTACGCTCTTAGACAGGGAATCCAGCTACAGGATGTTACTGCACTGTTCTGTAAGATCGAAGATAGCCAGATCGAAACGCAGCTGACCAAGCTTCATGCCATGTCCCAATCCGGTCGCGAAAAGAGCTATGATCCCCCCAAAGAGCAGATTGGCTATGATGATTTTAGTAAGCTGGACCTACGTTTGGCAAAGATTCTTGCTGCCACACCGGTGCCCAAGACCGATAAACTGATGCAACTGAAAGTAGATCTGGGCTTTGAGCAGCGTGACCTGGTGGCGGGAATTGCCCAGAGCTACAAGGCCGAAGACTTGGTGGGCAAGACGGTAACCATGTTGATAAACCTGGAGCCCCGTAAGATTAGAGGGATAGTCTCCAACGGCATGATCCTGGCTGCTCATAGCGAAGGTAGATTATCACTGGTATGTCCGGAAGGTGGAGAACCCGGTTCCACGGTACAATAATGCTTAGGTACTTGCTGCTCCTGCTGTTTACCTTCAGCGGGCTCATCGCAGCTGAAATCCGAGACGGTTTGCTGTATCTGGAGATCAATCTGGCAGCGTCTACCGAACTGACCCTGGAGGCCAAAAGTGGCAGTGTGGATCTGAGTGATGAGAGCCAGCTGTTTGAGAGCAGCGTAAGTGGTGATTTCAAAGTAAGCGTAGTAAACCCCAATGTCAGCTTCCTCTACGGGATCCTTGAGCGCAGCGAATCCACATCGCAAATCCAGAGCGCAGATACGGTGCAATCCTTTGCCTGGGTAGATGGAAAGCTGCTAATTAAGAACGAGATACGCTACTTCTATCCAGAGAGCTTTAGTAGTTCTGATTCTGCGCGCGCTTATGCCATCAAGCATGGATATCCCTTCAGTAGCATCGTGGAGATTCCCATGGCAAATTCTACCCTGAAGGTGGAGGAGGCTACGGGGAGAGTCCACTATTTTGAAAGTCCCTTATCTTTGCATTGTAAGGGACAATTGGATTTGAACGGTCTGACGTACGAAGGGGATTTTGTCCTGGAGGTGGCACAAGGGAAACTGCAATTGAACCAATACGTAGCCCTGGAAGAATACATCGCCGGGGTGCTACCCAATGAAATCGGTCCGAATAGTCCATTGGAAGCCCTGAAGGCTCAGGCTATCGCTGCACGCACTCATGCCGTAAGCCTGCTCACAAACAACCGGCATAAAGAACAAGGCTATGACCTTTGTAGCAGCACCCATTGCCAGGTGTATAAAGGCAAGCACTTGAGAAATCCACTCATTGAAGAAGCAGTAATGCAGAGTGCTTCAGAAATCTTGATCCTGGATGATAGAGTGGCGGACGCTACATATCACAGCAGCTGTGGGGGAAAGACCGAATCCTCCGCCAAAATCTGGAAAGGCACTCCGTTACCGCATCTGAGCGGGTCCCTGTGTTATCCTGAGGCTGCTGATTATGATCTTAGCACCGAAGAGGGCGTGGCTGCGTGGCTGGGGCATAAACCCGATACCACCGGAATGAGCTCTTGGGAAAAGGCGTCGTTATCTTGGAAACGTAGTATCAGCCGCACCAAACTGGCGTCCAATCTGGGTCTAAATCAACTGCGTGAGATCCGCATCTTGAATCGTGGCGATTCCGGAAGAATCCTGAAAATGGCATTCATCGGAGAGCGTGAAGTGGTACTGGACGGAGAGTTCAAGATTCGCCAGGCCTTCGGTAATCTTCCCTCGTCACTCTTCTGTCTGCAAGGTATGCACGGAACCGACAGGTTCAAGCCTCCCTCACAGATCATGATCGTGGGCAGGGGATCGGGGCATGGCGTAGGCCTGTGTCAGGTGGGAGCGCTAAGAAAAGCAAGGGCTGGTATGACTTATGAAGAAATCCTGCAGAACTACTATCCCCATACCGTGATCAGTACGGATTGGATGCCATATGAGCCATGATACTTTGTACCGCGGCACTATTCACAATGATCAGTTTCGCCTGTTTGCCGTCGATTGCACGGATACAGTCCAGCAGGCCAGAGACTTACACGATCTTAGCCCTTTGCCGTCCATCCTGCTGGGCAGATTGATTTGCGCAGCAGCTCTGATGAGTGGAGAGCTAAAGGCTCCCAGAGCCGAACTGAGCCTTAGGGTGCAGGGGGATGGCCCTCTCCAAGGCGCAATCGCCCTGGCCGACAAAGAGGGGAATATCAAAGCGTATGCCTATGAACCCAAATTGTGGCTGGAACCCGCAAGTGAGAACCTGCAAGTGGGTAAAAACCTCGGCAAGGGGATCATGACTATCATGAGGCAGAGCGGACTAAAGACACTATACAACGGACACATCGAACTCGTTAGTGGAGAGATCGCAGAGGATCTGGCTCATTATTATCAGCAAAGCGAACAGATTGCTTCAGCGGTAAACCTGGGTGTCCTCATCAATCAGGAGGCACGGATATGCGCTGCCGGAGGCTTTATGATACAGCAAATGCCCTTTGCCGATCCTGCGATCGCGGAAACTATCAATCAAAACCTCCATCATACTCCGAATGTGTCCGATCTCATGGATATGGGGATGAGCCTTCCAGACATCCTTGGCAAGTTCGTATTAAGAGGGGTTGATTACCGCGTTACCAATGATACAGAAGTCCGTTATCACTGCAATTGCAGCAAGGATCGCTTTGCCCGGGCGTTGATGCTGCTAGAGAGAGCAGAACTGGAGGAGATGCGTGAAGGGATTACACCCCTGTGTCATTATTGCAGCAAGAGTTATCACTTCACCTGTGAGGAGATAGCTGATATTATTACAGCATTGGAGGTTCCCAAATGAAGCGTGTTGTGGCACTGATCCTTACGACGTCGTTCCTGCTCTCAGTGCTGGGGGCAGCCCCGGCTGATGATTTACGGTTCCTGATGGATCGAGAGCAGTATCAACTGATAGATAAATACTGGAGTGATTTCTCCGCTTTAGCCGCTTCGCCGGACATTGGGGAACGGAAGCTGCTGCTGGAGTATGCCCAAAGAAATGATAAACTGGATTTGGCTTCTGATCTGCATTACTCAATGGCGCGTGATTTCGCCTCGCTGGAAGATGCCCTGCAATGGTTGATCCTGCAGAGTGCCACCGATATCGATTCCACGGAACTGGCGCTGAAAGCCACGATATTGGCCAGAGGTTTCACAGCTCCCGCAGATTCATTGATCTTTGCTTACTATGCCAGTGGGGACGGGGATGAAGCTTTGCTTTCGCGCATCCAGACCTTGCCCCAATACAACGATGTAATCGAAGCCTCAGCCAAGAGTTATCTGGAGGAGATATCCTCATCAGCCAGCGCTTATGAAGCCATTGAACTCATCGGGGATTTCTATGCCAGCTATCCTGCCTCGGTGTGGCAACAAGCCGCTTTTTATTTTGAACTCATGCATTTGAGCAATTTGAAGGACTATCGTGCCATGCAAGATGCGATTTATACAAAGCAGTTCAATTCCCCCGCCCATGCTTACATCGCCTCTCTTTTTTGGATGAGTCCATCCGCTCGCAGGGCACAGTGCGAATCCGACAGCACTAGGATCCTAAATCAAAACCTGGTTTATCGAGCTCAGAAAGCTCTTTTTGTGGCTTCTCAATATGACCGGGCGAGTGTTTTGTTTGACGATTATTCCAAAGGTGATTGGGCGTCCCGAGTGCAGTTACAACTGGCCAAATCCATCTATTACTACAAGCTTTCCGGCTATGAAGACACACATACGTCTTTTGGCAGCATCTATGGAGATGAGCCGGGTTTGATCGGGCTCTATGCGAAGCCAACCAAGGACTTCAATGGGCTTTTCGCTGCCCTGGATAAAGTGAAGTTCACTCACAATGATCGGGGAGAACTGGCAGAGTATCATTATTGGCGGGGAAAGGCAAACGCGTTGTTCAGAAACGATAAAAGCCGCAAAGCAGCGATTGCGGATTTTGGTAAATGCCTGATCTATGGGGCTCCCCGCAATCCATACGATGCCAACGCTTTGGATATGATCGCCCGCTTGCTGGAGGGCCTGGGCATCCAGCAAAGCCCCCTGGAATATCTGCGCCAGATTTATGGGTATCAGGGCATAGCTTTTGAAGATTCAAACGGCCCTGATCTCCCTTACAGCAGAGTCGCCATAGCTGATTATGACAATGATGGCTTGCTCGATCTTTTGTATAATGGCAATCACATCTATCGCAATGAAGGCGATATGTATTTCAAAGCCCTGAGTGACAGCGGCGCTATGGCTGCGCTCAATTCAAACGGCGGCTTGTGGGCAGATTTTAACCTGGATGGCAAACTTGATATCATGAGCATATCTCACGATGCCGATGGTAATGGCGAGGCCTTGCTCAAATCCCAGGGCGAGGGGATATTTGTGAAGGTCAATGAACGCGCCGGCGAGATCGACAATGGCTATCCTACCGAAGGGGCAGCTTTTATCGATATCGATGGCAAGGGTTATCCCTCACTATATCTGGCAAATTATGAGACCTGGCAACAGCGCAGTGGGTATCCTGACAATTTCTTTTATAATGATGGCGGCTACTTCACAGATCAGAGTGCCACACGAGGATTTCTGGAGCCTGCCTATACCACCGAGCCAGGCCTGGCCGGACGGGGCGTGGCTCCTGCCGATTTTGACAATGACGGAGCCCAGGAAATCCTGGTAACTAATTACCGGCTAAACAGAAACTTCCTCTTCAAGCAGACCGACAGCCTGTTTGTAGATGTCGCTGCATTGTACGGATTGACCGGGAAGTACAAAGACGGTTACTACGGACACAGCATAGGTGCAGACTGGGGTGATATCGATAATGATGGAGATCTGGATCTGTTTATAGCCAATCTGGCGCATCCCCGTTTCATCGAAATCTCAGACATCAGTCAACTGCTGAGAAACGATGGCTTGCGCAGTAGGGTGGTAGGCGCTGATACTCTGTATTACTGGCTATTCACAGATATCACGAAGGATGCCGGGATCACTTATGACGAATTGCACAGTGAACCTCTCTTCTTTGATGCGGATAACGACGGGGATCTGGACCTCTACATCACTTCAGTTTACGAGAATGAACGCAGCTACCTGTATCGCAACAATGGGGATCACACTTTTACGGACATCACCTTCCTTGCCGGGGTCAGGGTTTACAACGGCTGGTCTTGTGCCACAGGTGATCTCAATCGCGATGGCAAGCTTGACCTGGTGGTGGGTAGTGGCAGCGGAAGCAAGATCCTGGCCAATGTAACCAACACAAGGAATCGATCCATTACTCTAAAGCCCATTCGCAAAAGCGGTGAAGTGGATTTAGTTTACCTGGCTGCCGATATGCCAGATCATCCAAACAGTCCCGCTTTCGGGAGCAGAGTCATGCTCTGGAAAGAAGGCGCCAGAGGCAAACGGCAAGTCCTGATCAGAGAACTGTCCTCCGCCAAGGGGACTACCACGCAAAACGCCCCGGAACTGCATTTCGGACTGGGCGAGGCCAATAGATTTGGGTATCAGTTATGGCAGCCCCAGCCCTGAGAAACATTCGCTGCGCGGCATTTAACCCCATCAGCGCTACCCAAACGGTCTTCATGCCCGATGCGGTGATCTCCATCGAGGATGGCTATATCACCGCTCTCACACCATTTCAGGATTATCAGGGTGATTGGGAGGACTATCGGGGCACCATCTGCCTTCCCGGCTTAATCGATCTGCATGTGCATCTCTCACAATACCGCATCCGGGGGATTTATCATCCGGCACTGTTACCCTGGCTGAAACATACCGTCTTCCCTGAAGAAGAGAAATCCCGCGATCCGGAATATTCCTGCCAGCTCAGCCGTGATTTCTTTGCTGCTCTGTGGCGTTGCGGAACCACCTATTCTGTACAATACACCGCTCCATACCGTGAGGCTGCCGATGTCGCCTTCTCTGTGGCCCGCGATATGGGGGTGCAGGGCAGGATCGGGATGACCATGATGGATATGAATAGTCCTGAGGGACTGCAGCAAAGCACCGATTATGCCCTAAAACACAGCATTGAACTATGTGAATTGCACCAAGATGATATGCTGGGTTACATCTTTACACCGCGCTTCGCGCCCACTTGCTCCCAGATCCTGATGCGGGAGGTGGGCTCTTATGCCAGCACACATGAGGCTTTCATCCAGACCCATTTATCGGAAAATCCCGATGAGATACGCTGGGTAAAGGACATCTTTGGCAAAGCTTCTTACACTGCGGTATATCAGGAGTATGGCATTCTCGGTCCACGAACCATTTTGGGACACGCCATACACCTGAACGATGCGGAATTGGCCTTGATCAAAGACAGTGGTTCTGCCGTTGCTCATTGTCCCGATTCCAACTTCTATCTGAAGAGCGGGGAGTATCCCCTACAGAGGATCAGCGCAGCAGGAATCCCCTTCGGCTTGGGTAGTGATGTGGGAGCGGGTACTACCTTGAATATGCTCTATCATTCCAAACAGATGAATTTCCGCCAGAGCCAACAACCGATTCTACCGGAGGAAATGCTCTGGCGCGTCACTGGCGCGAATGCACAGATCCTCGGTTTGGAGGGGAGGATAGGCTCGTTATCACCAGGCTGTCAGGCCGATATGCTATTCTTCTCTCCTCCATATGGATTTGCAATAGGGGCAGACAGTCTCAGCCAGTTATGCTTTCTCAGCGAGGATTTTTGCCTTAGAGAAGTACTGGTCAAGGGATTGGGGAAGTATCACTCAGAGGGCAGTAACGCCTGATTCGTTTGTTATGCCTGGAACTGCCTTAGCCCCAGCACAGATTAGCTAAAAGAGTCTTAGAGGCTTGTATTGTGCCCCTTTGACAGCTTTTATCATATCCTTATCTAACCTTTATCAAGCCTTTAGGGTTAAGACTAGATTTTGGCTTGATAGTCGCTAGATCGGGAGCTTGAGAGGGGAATCCAATCGAGTTTTGGAATCCTTCTTGCATCTTAGGGCATAAGCGCTGTGCGCTCGGTTTTGATTTCAAACCGATCTTGATATAAATGTATGAAATACAAGGAGATGTCTGTGAAACACATAAGCCTCGCAATCTTGCTGCTCATGTTAGTGGCCTTGTTACCTGCGGCCCTGCAATGGTCTGAACCCATTGCGGTCAGACAGGGTGTGAATATTGAATGGTTCCGTACGGGAACCGAAACCAACGATGGCGGTGCCATCTACGTATGGAGCGACACCAAGCTTGGAGAGCGCGATTTATGGGCTCAAAAAGTGGATGCCAATGGCAACTTGGTATGGGGAAGTCCGGTACTCGTGGACGGTAAACCTGATCGTCAGGAAGACCCTGTGATCACCCGTACTTCGGACAACAATTACATCATCGCTTGGATCGACTTTTCCGACGACCTTGATGGTAATGTATATGCCCAAAAGTTAAATAACAACGGCGAACTGCTCTGGCAGCCGGGTGGTAAACCGGTTTGCGCCATTCCCAGTATGCAGCTGGGGCTCAATATGGAAGCTGACGACGATGGCGGAGCTTTCATCATTTGGGGAGACAGCCGTAATCCCAGTAAAGACCTCTATGCGCAAAGGCTTTCCTCCAGCGGTGATCCGCTTTGGACCGTCAATGGTATTCCAGTAGCAGATGGCCCCGGAGATGAAGTGCAAAACACCATGCTTCCGGACGGGCAGGGTGGCATGATCATGGGCTATACCTACACTTATGTGGGAGAATCCGATGTATATGCCAAGCGCTTTGATGGAAATGGCAACATGACCTGGAGCAATGCCCTGGCCCTGGCCAATGTCCCTGGTGCTCAATCCGGCATTCGTCTGGCCACATTGACGGGTGGAGATTACGTTTTTACCTGGACCGATTCACGATTTCCTGAACCAGACATCTATGCTCAGAAAGTAAACATAGCTGGACAAATGTTGTGGAGCAATCCCTTCATCGTTTATGGCGATCAGGATATCGCAGTTCCCCGGGGACAGGAGAATCCCCGCATCCAGGCCACCAGTGATAATGCTGTGGTGATCGTTTGGGAAGATGATCGTGTGGATACTCAAAATGGCGATCTCTATGCCCAGAAGCTGTCTGCTGATGGTACAAAGCTGTGGGGTGATGCTGGTTTGGCCATTGCCACCGGCGAATTTGCCCAAAGCGGTCAACGTATGAGTTCGGATGATAATGGCGGAGTTTACATTGTATGGGATGATCTTCGTAATGGCAATTCTCCCAATGATGACGTTTACGCTCAGCACCTCAATGCCAACGGCCAAGCGCAGTGGACAGAAGGTGGCATGTCTATATGCAGCATGCCTTTCGAGCAAAACGGCGGCCTTGTCAAGGTCAGCAATGGCAACATATTTATAAACTGGATGGATCTCAGAAACGGCAGCGTTGGGCTGTATTACCAGGTGCTAAATGCAGCAGGGCAAATCCAATTGGCTGAGAATGGTACCCAGGTATTTTGGGGTCTTAGTGGCGACACCCCCAAGAATCAATATCAGATTTTACCACGCTCCAACGATGTGTTGATGGTGTGGCAGGATACTCGCTTTGCCAATGAAGGCTATCGCATTTTCTTCCAGGTGATGAACCCCGATGGGGAAATGATGTTTACAGACAATGGTGTCCCCGTAACCCTGCAAGGTGGGGGCACACAGGAGAATCCGCATGCTGTAGTAACTCCGGACGATCACTTTGCGGTGGTCTGGGTGGACAGTCGTGAAGGTGATCCCAATGTTTATGCCCAGCTTTTCAGCCCCACGGGTGAAAGGCTTTGGGGAGATAACGGCATGAAGATCACCGTGAGTGAACCTCTGAGCCAGAAAGAACCCCGGATTAGCTGGTTCAACGATTCCTTCTATATCGGTTGGTCCACTTGGGATCAGATTGGCTCAAATTACTATTATCATGTATACGGCCAGCGCATCCAGAATAACAACAAGCTTTGGGGTGATAATGGCGTGATGGTTTCTGCTTTGAGCGAAACAGAATTGAATAATGAATGCACTTTGACCGGTCTCGTTGACGATATGTATGTGTGGGATCGCGTTCAACCTTCCGGTGCCAGAACCATATGGGTAAAGCGGATGGCCCCCGATGGCAGCACTCCCGCTGGTTGGGAAAATGCTGGTTTGCAAACTACAAATCTCACCGCCTGGAATCAGCAGCTTCTCCCAGTTGCCGAACGTACTCCTGAAGGTATCTTCGTGATGTGGAAGGATCTGCGCGATGACTATATCTTCAATTTCTTCGGTCAGCACATCTCCCGTGATGGCGAGCGCCTCTGGGCAGATGCCGGTGTGAATCTTGCCGATCGCGGTCGCGAGCAGGAATTGCCTGCTATCGCCGTTTCCCAAAGCGGTATTGCCTTTGCCTGGTGTGAAAACATCAATGGCATGCACGATATTGGCGCGCACAAGTATTCTTTCCCTGGTCAACCTTTGTGGGGAGATCTGGGCTACATGGTGGTGGAAAAAGACACCACGCAAAGCCACCCGACTCTGGTAGCATTTCAAGGTAACGGAATGCTCCTAGCTTGGACTGAGTATCTGGCAATCGAGAGCGATATCTACTACGATTATCTGAATTCAGATGGAACCAGAGTATTCGGCGGAGGGGGGCAGATCATCACTGATACTTCCAAAGGTCAGTACGAACCCAAGGCAGTGGTACTGGATGATGTTGCCTATCTGATTTGGGCAGATGGTATCAGCAGCGGAAAAACTGAAATCCTAGGTTTATACGCCCAGAAGGTAAACAATGAATCCGTATCCAATGATGATCCACATGGTAGTCCGATGGCGGGATTGAGTTTGAAGCAAAACTATCCGAATCCCTTCAATCCTCATACCAACATCGCATTAAGCCTGCCCCATAAATCTGAATTGCAGCTCAAGATCTATAATGCCAAGGGACAGATGGTAAAAGAGCTGTTCCGCGGTGAATTGGACAAGGGAGATCACTCTTTCTCCTGGAACGGCACCGATGCTTCCGGTCGCAAAGTTGCCAGTGGCGTATATTTCTACACCGCCCAGAGCAATGATGCCAGGATCAGCCGCAAAATGTTACTGATGAAATAAACCGACTCTGTAATAGAGAAGAAAAACCCCGGCTGGTCAAAGCCGGGGTTCTTCGTTTTGTGATTGACAGAAGCATGGGGCTGGGATTATGTAGCCTCCGCGAACAGAATAGTGGTCATACTGGATTGTCCGCCAAAGAATTATGGTAACAGCACTATAGTGAATCAGGAGTTATGAACAGAAATTTCTTGCGTCCCCTATTAATTATCGGCCTGGCGGCTGTCATCACAGGCATCATAGCGCTTTTGATCCCAGCTTGGGACAATAGCCTCTTTCCCATCAAAAAAATGCCCTGGTTTTCTGCCCTGTTATCTCACAACGCGGCTGGGGACAGTGTATCGATTGACACTGGTCTGATCGAGCATATACCCAGTGCTCTGGATCCCTTTACCAAAAATCTGGCCATGCTGCAGCCACTCTCCGGACAGCAGCCCCTGGTTAGTAGTGCCAAACCCGGGCGCAAGAAAAACCTGCGAGTAGCCTATTACAGCGATTCCACTATCGAGGGTGATCTGATCACGGCACCGCTGCGATACAGCTTTCAGAGCGTTTACGGCGGTTCCGGTGTGGGGATGGTGCCTATCACATCCATTGTAGCGGGTTTCCGTCAAACCATCCGCCATAGTTTTTCCAAAAACTGGGAGAGCATTTCCTTCATGAGTTCTGCACGCAAGGATATGTCCCTGGGGATCACGGGCTACACATTTATCCCCCGTTCCTATTATACCGCGCAACGTGCTGTGGAGCAGCCTGATACTATCGCCGTTACTTCTGATACTCTGGCCCTGGCAGCGGCAGATATTCCCAAGCCAGAAGAGCCAAAGACCCAACGGATATACGTGGATTACGATCCTTGGGTGGAATACAAAGCCGCCCATGTAAACGGAGGCGCAGCTGATTTCAGACAGATCCGGCTTTTCTACAGTCACGCCCCTGAAAATGCTAAAGTGTCGGTATCCTACGATTCCGCTCCTTCGCAGAGTTTCTACCTCAGTAGCGGTGAAGCAGTGCAAATGCTGGATCTAAGTCCAGTCAGTCCCGTAAAGAGCATCAAGCTGCAATTTTCCCGCCATGATCCCATCCACGTCTATGGATTGTCTTTTGATTCTAGATCGGGCGTGCATGTGGATAACTATCCCATTCGCGGTTATTCCGGCATGTATTTCAGTCGTATCCATGACGACGTTCTAAAGGGTTTTCAACGTCATTTGACTTATGATCTGGTGGTTTTGCAATATGGTGAGAATGTTTCCAACCCCGCGGTGAGAGACTATTCAAATTATAAGAGTGCAATGAAGCGTACCATCGAACACATCAAGAAAGCTCTCCCGGGAGTTCCAATCCTGATCGTCAGCGCTCATGACCGTAGCATCAGGGACGCCACGGGTTATCACACGTCACCCGACATCCCACATTTAGTGAAGACCCAGGCGGAGCTGGCCAAGGAAACAGATTGTGCCTTTTTCAATCTTTATGAAGCCATGGGGGGGCAAAACTCTATGATCGGTCTGGTAAGCCAAAAACCTCCTCTGGCCAGTAGCGATTACACGCATTTCAACCGTCGGGGTGCTGATTATGTGGCCGGGATGCTGCTGAAGTTTATCACGGGGGTTCAGTGACACATCGCAAGTTCCTGATAATCCTGGTATTATGCGCATCTCTATTGCTCACTTTATCGTTATCGGGTAGCGAAGCGGAAGACATTCCGGAATTGCTCTTTGAAGAGGACTACCCTCAGGATCTGGATACTTTGGAAGAATTCATTCAGAGCTATTATCTGCTTTTGGATAGCGACAACTATCTGAAAAGCTACAAGTTTATCCACGCCAATAAGAATTTACTGCATAACGATCAAGGTGGCTTACAGGCGTTTTACCTGAAGCTTCTAGAGCTTCGCAACGCCAAGCGCGACAAAGTGGTGATCTACCAAATCGGCGATTCCCATATTCAAAGCGGGTATTTGAGCGGCACTGCCCGCTCAGCCATGCAAAAGTACTATGGGAATGCCGGACGCGGATTGATTTTTCCTCTCAAGGCACTTAGGACCAATCAGCCGGACGATTATCGCATTACTCTCAGTGGTAGCAGTCAGCGAGCGGATAAGGAGCCCAGTCTCAGTGGTTTCAGCCTTGCCCTGGCGGGAGGCAATCAACTTGGCATTCAGACCAATAATTTCTTTAGCATCGATTGCCGCTTTGATCAGGTGACTTTGTACGGGGATAGCCTCTCCATGCTAAAGCCAAAGGATAATCCCTGGTCGTTGCGGCATCGAGTGGAATACAACGGCAAATACACTGGTCATGTGCTAAAGCTGGAAGACTATACAAACTCGTGCGAGGTCAATACTGGTGATGGTTTTCACACCCTCTATGGGATCTCTCTGGAACGTAGCAGCGGAGGCTTACTGTACCATTCCATGGGCATCAATGGTGCAGGATTCTACACTCTGGCCGCACAGGACGAGATGTTCCGGCAAATAGCCATTTTGCAGCCTGATTTGATCATCGTTTCTTTGGGTACAAATGATGCCCAGGGTCAGTACAGGGCTGAGGTTGCCAGAGCCAATATCCGGAGCTTTATGGCCAAAATGGAGGCCGCCAATCCCCAGAGTGCGATCCTGTTTACCTTGCCTCCAGATTCATTCAAACGGGGCAAGCAAAACGCTGATCTTGCTAGGTTGGCGGAAGAAATCACCGACTACGCCTCACAGAAAGGTCACGCCTGGTGGGATCTATCGGAAGTGATGGGAGGCAAAGGCAGCGTCACCAAATGGCGCGGGCAGAAAATGGCTGCCTCTGATCTATTGCATTATACCCCAAAGGGATATATGTTGCAGGGACATCTGATGTATCAAGCCATCATCAAGGGTTACAAAAGTTACAGCGAAGTAAGGGAGATCAAGTGATTACGCTCGTGGATAGATTGATTGGTCTTCTGGCCTATAGTCCTCAGAATCCCCTACTTTTCAATAGTAGCTTCTTTCTCTTTTTCTTTATTCTAGTCTTGCTATTTTATCCCTTTTTAGTAAACCGGATCAATCTGCGGACCTGGTATTTGCTGCTGGCCTCACTGTATTTCTATTACAAGACCGGCGGCAGTTTCGTAATCCTGCTTATCCTTACCGCCCTGATCAATTTCTTTATCGGCGCAAAGCTGTATAGATGTCAATCGCGGGGAGGCCGCAGAGCCTGGCTTTTCCTTAGTTTGCTTTGGAATCTGGGTACTTTGGGCTACTTTAAATATACCAATTTCATCATCGATAGCATCAATCAGATCAGTGGCGCTGGCATCGCCAATCTCGATGTATTCCTACCCATCGGGATCAGTTTTTTCACCTTTCAGACCTGGAGCTACACTCTGGATCTTTACTACCGGAAGTTTGAGCCCATCAGTAGCTTCAAGGATTTTGCCTTCTTTGTGTCTTTCTTCCCCCAGCTTGTGGCTGGCCCCATCGTACGAGCCAGTTACTTTATCCCTCAGATCAATCAGAAACTGCATTTGGACAGGGATATTGTAGCTCGTTCCCTGGTTTTGATCTTTGCGGGCTTGCTCAAGAAAGGCGTGATCGCGGACTATCTCAGTATAAACTTCGTGGATCGGGTGTTTGAGAATCCTGCGCTCTTTTCTGGGCTGGAAAACCTTTTGGGCGTATATGCTTATGCCTTGCAGATATACTGTGATTTCAGCGGCTATTCGGATATCGCCATTGGCCTGGCGGCTCTGCTTGGTTTCGATCTGCCCATCAACTTCATGAGTCCCTACAAAGCCTATAGTGTCACGGATTTCTGGCGGCGCTGGCACATATCTCTCTCCACCTGGCTGCGCGACTATCTCTACATCCCTCTGGGCGGAAACCGCAAAGGTAAGGCCCGTCAATACTTAAATCTTATGATCACGATGCTACTAGGCGGTTTGTGGCATGGTGCCAGTTGGAACTTCGTCTTTTGGGGCGGTTTACATGGCATAGCTCTGGTCTTCGACAAGTTCTGGCTCAGGCTGAAGTTTACCGAACACAAAGTCATGCGGGCATTGGGAATCCTGGTAACATTTAACTTCGTCTGCTTTACCTGGATTTTCTTCCGCAGCCCATCGTTTGCCAATTCCTGGCTGATGATCGAACGCATCTTCACTGCATTCAATGGCGGACTATTTTGGAGCTGGATCAGTAAGTACAGCGTTCCGGCCGTCCTGATCGCGCTGGGATACTTGGCCCATTGGCAGCCCGATAGCTGGGAAAGGCATTTTGGCTCTATACTACGGAAGATGCCCGTGTTTGTGCAATCCACCTTACTGGCTTTGGTGATCTGGATCCTCTTCCAGGCGCGCAGCGCGGATATCCAACCCTTCATCTACTTCCAGTTTTAGGGGGAATAATGCACGTTCTCAAATCATCCCTTCAAGCCTATGCTTGGGGCTCGCGCAGCTTCATCCACAATCTTTTGAGCATAAGCGAGCCGGAGATTATTGCCGAAATGTGGATGGGATCTCATCCCCAAGCGCCGTCCACGATTGATGGCCAGCCTTTGGACGCGCTGATCGCTTCCGATCCCCAGAAATGGCTGGGCAGCGACTACGAGGTTGAAAAGCCCGCGTTGTCCTATCTCCTGAAGGTGCTGGCAGCTTCAGAACCTCTCTCCATCCAGGTTCATCCCAATCTGGCACAGGCCGTTCGCGGCTTTGCTGCTGAAAACTCCCGCGGGATAGCTCTGAATGATCCCATGCGTAACTACAAAGACGCCAATCATAAACCTGAGCTGATCCTCGCCCTTACTCCTTTTGACGCGCTCTGCGGTATCAGGGAATATCACCAGATTGCCACGATACTCTCCACCTTCCAGATCAGCCCCTTTTATGTGAACGCTGCAAAGTTTTGCCAGAACCAGGATCATGATTCATTTCATGCCCTCTTTGTGGAAATCCTGGCAGGGGCCAAACCAGAATTGAATAAGCATCTCCTCTTGCTGGATGGCACTGGGGAGTTTGGCGATGAACTCAGCTCCGTCAGATCTCTCTTGCATTTTTATCCTAACGATCCATTTGTGATAGCCCCCTGTATCATGAATCTCATCCATCTGCGGCCATCCGAAGCGATCTATCTGGCTGCAGGCATCCCTCATGCCTATCTGCATGGCGCCGGAGTGGAAATAATGGCTGCCAGCGACAATGTGCTACGCGCGGGACTTACTCCCAAATATGTGGATAAGCAAGAACTGCTGGCTACGGTTACGCTGGAGTCATACATCCCCGAGATCATCCGCGTCCCGGATATTCCCAATGCCCTGCACACCTACCCAACTCCTGTGACCGATTTTCAGCTCTCCAGCGGTTGGGTGCAGGGAGAAATGCATCTGGATCCAGAGTGTAAACCAGCGATAATCCTTTGCCTCAAGGGTGCCCTGGTCCTACAGACGGACAGTGATGCTTTACCTCTGCAGCGGGGTGAATCTGCGATTATCCTCCCGGATGATGCCCTGCTTTCAGTATCTGGAAACGCTCGCTTCGTCTTAGCAAAGTCGGCTAAAGCCTAAGTCTATCCCCGTTTTGAACAGACTTAAAGCGATGAAACATAGCTTTGCTACTGCTACCCCCACTTGTAGCCTGAAGGCCACACGATACCCACCTGAACCCCACTTGAACTGGATTCAGGAGGAGTTCAGGTGGGATTCGCGTGGGGTTCAAGCCAGAAGGGAGCGAGAATGATAATCCGTGGATGACAGGGGAAGCCCAAATAAATGACAAACAGTTAAGTAAAGAGTGATGAGGAAATCATACAGCATCCACTGTGAAATGACAGATTCTCAGCCCACCACTTTGAATGTTTGGGGGTTGCCCATATCCCATTTGAATAGATCAAATAAGGGGGACTATGGCTTATCTTCTTGATTTGAGATAAAGCTGATAGCACAAGATGCCTGCAGCTACAGCCACATTCAGGGATTCCATCCCGGGAACCATCTCGATACTAATGCTCTTGCCAATCTGTCCTTTTAGGTTTGGACTTACGCCATGTGCTTCACTGCCAAGCACGTAGATGCATGGCGATGTCGAAAGCGGTAAATCCCCCAGCTTTTGGGTGCCATCCATATCCAGAAACCGCATATCTTGCTTCATGGCCAATAACTCTTCATGAGTAACAGTTCGAAAAGCAACATGATACACAGCGCCCAACGATGCTCGTACCAGCTTGGGATTGCCAATATCACAGCACTGTGGGCTCAGGAATAATTGAGAGATACCAAAAGCTGCCGCCAGGCGGAAGATGGTGCCCAGGTTTCCGGGATCTGCGATACCATCTAGGTAGAGGGCGGAGTGGAAGTCACTTCTACGCTCCTGGGGGATGGGAAACAACGCGGCTACACCGGCAGGATGCTCGCTATCGCAGATTTTCTTCAGTTCTGCTTCCCGAATCTGGTAGACGGGGATCCCTGGTGGGATTGGATAATGGCTACCTTCAGTATAGTAAAGCTCGAGGGGATATACACCATAATCTGCCAGTTGATGTAGCAGCCTTTGCCCTTCCAAAACAAGCACTTGTCTCTGCTGCCTATGCTTTTTCTGATGTAACTTTGATAGTTCTGATATTTTAGCCTTAGATAGTGCTCTGTTTTCCAGCATGCATAGCTCCTTGTTATTCAGTTTGATATATACTTATCCACAGCGGAGTGTGGATAAGAGCTTAAAGCTAAGTAATTGATATGCAATATCATCAACACTTATCCACAAAATGCCACAAGACTTATCCACAGCTTGTCCACATAAGCCATAAAAGCCTGAATCTTCACAAGATAGTAAGTTTGCACCGAAGGTCACGCTTCCCTAAACGCAAGTGTATTAAGTAGATACCCCTCTTCAGCTCGCTAAAACCATCAATATCGAGCAGATACAACTCTCCCTGTGGAATATCTGCATCGAACATCCGTTCTGCCACTTTTTGCCCCCGGATATTGAAAATGCCCACCGATAACCGATTTACTGATTCTGATGGCTGTTTCCAAATCAACCTTCCCGCCAGGGGGACTTTCATGGGATTGGGATATACAATCATAGGTTGATCGATCTCACTGGAAAGAGTGAACAACCCTTGCAACGGGTCAGAGCGAAGGCCATTCTGATCGATAGCAGTTACCGACCAGGAACCCGATTGCTCCACAGAGGCAGTAAACTGGAACTGTGGAGAGTAGGCAGAAGGGGAGAGAGTGTATTCATCGTCGTTGATCGTGATCTGATAGTGCAATGAATCTGGACTAAGCGGGGCAGCGATATCCAGAATGAGGCGATCGAAAATGGTGTTGGCACTGATCAGGTCTGGCGATTCGGGCGCAGTATAGGGATCACCAAGGCTGATGTTGACTACCCCCAGCCAGCCAGTACGGCTAAAATCCAGCTTCATATAGTGTTGCCATGCAGCATTGTAGTTATACCTGGAATCGGGGAACCAGATGGCGGCGGTGCCAACATCGGACTCTGAGTAGGGTAGGGTGAAGGCGGATGCCAGTATCAGGCTATTCCACTCATCCAATAGGGCTGTGGATCCGGGAATGCCGTTGGCGGACAATCTTACCAGCAGTTGCCTCAAGTCCACGTCTGCGTAACCGGTATTCATTTCAAAAAGATCGCCGCGGATATCTGCCAATTCAGATGCGTAAGATCGCATCGACGCGCTGAAGCTCTTCCAGTGCTCTATAAAAGCGCCGAATCCGGCAGTGGAGATCGCGGAACAGGTGGTAGTGAGGTATTGATTTGAGGGATTATTGACTTCGCCAGGCAGATAGCTCTGTTGATATAGCTCCGGAATCTGTTCTGCAACGCTACTGGGGGCCTGGTGTAAAAGGGGGATGATCTGCGCGTAGGGGAAACCAGTGGCAGGCACCAGATCGGCGGAAGCTACTACGTAGTCCGTCAGATCCTGCATTTCGGTGATTATCTCCACGCCTTGCATGCTACAGGCATCAAAGAGTAGGATGTCCCAATCTCCGGTACCGACAAGGGCGGACTTCAATTCACCGTTGGCTATACCGATCAGATTTGAGGTTTCATCATCGGGAGAAATCCATTTGCTGCCTTTGTACCAGCTATCGCCATGCGCCCAGATTACAAGCATGTAACGCTCAGCGGGATAGCGATTTCTGCCCCAGATGATGAAGTCTCGCAGAGTATTGGGATCACCGCTGTCGGTATTTGCCATGTCTTTGATTACATTCGACGTTATGTGATCTGGATCAGCGTCCTGTTCTATCAGGTAGCGTTTGGTGCGTTCCCCGGGAAAATCCGCTTGGACAACGAGGTTCAAGCCCTCGGGTTGTGTGGCAGATTCCATCTCGTTCAGATTATGTTTGCCGCTTTGGGCCAGGTTGTTATCCGCGGCCATGTACACCAGGACAGTCCAGTTTGCAGCACAAAGACAGCACAAACTGAACAGAAAGAGTGGAAGTAGGGCTATTTTCATGAAGGGAAAAGAACCGGAGCGCATGATAAGCACGCTCCGGTTATATGGATAGAGCATTATTGATAGGGGTATTCCATGGCTGCTTCTACACCGCTAAGAACTCTGATGCCGCCTTGGGACAAGGCTTCCATTTCCTTTTCTCCGGGGTAGAGATGGATGGGGGCGATAAAGCCAACTCTGGCATTGAGTTCATCTACGATCAATTGATTGTAAACCAAGCCACCCGAGAGGAATATGGCATCTACTTTGCCGTTCAGCACTGCGGCAGAAGCGCCAATCTCCTTTGCAACCTGATAACACATTGCCTTCAGGATCAATTCGGCCTTCTTATCACCTTTCTGGATGCGGTCATTCACTTCAATACCGCTGTCGGTGCCCAGATATGCCATCAATCCAGCGGTTTTGGTGAGGTATGTGGTCAGTTCCTTCTTGGTATATTTTCCACTGTATGCCATGTCGATCAAGTCACCGATGGGCAGTGCGCCTGCTCTCTGAGGAGAGAAGGGTCCCATGCCGAGTAGAGCATTATTCACATCCACCACTCTGCCATTGCGGATAGCTGCCACTGAAATACCGCCACCCATATGTACGCCGATCTGATTGGTATCAGTGTGTTTTTTGCCTGTTTCTGAGGCAACCAGACGGCTGATATAGCGGATGTTTAGTGCGTGCATCAAGCTCTTGCGCTCAATCTCTGGGATACCAGAGATTCGCGCGATGTCGTCAAATTCATCCACCACCACAGGATCCACGATAAAGCCAGGTATCTTTAGCTCTCCAGAAATTGCATTGGCAATGAAGGCACCCAGATTTGAGGCGTGAATTCTGCCCCACAACGAGGGATCTTTGAGATCGCGCAACATGGCCTCACTGATCTTCATCGTACCGCCGGATACGGGGCGTACCAGGCCCCCACGGCCCACTACGCCGTGTAGCGTGGCGGGATCCACATTGTTTTCCCGCATGGCTTCCATCACCAATCCTTTACGAAAATCGTACTGCTCGATGATGCCGCCATACTTGTCCAATTCCGCCGGATCATGACGCAAGGTCTTTTCAAATAAGGGATTCAGGTCGTCATATACGGCAATCTTGGTGGATGTGGAACCGGGATTGATCGCGAGAACGCGGTAAGTCATATAACCTCCAGGGTGATATAGATTTATTTTCTTTGTCGCAAGCTCAGGGGATCGCATGCTTTTGTCAATAGTTTTCGCATTTTTTCTCTTGCCAGATTTGCCTATGTAAAAAGACTGGCGAAAAAAAGGGGAGATTACAATGACAGACAAAGATAATGAACTCATACACGATGGACATGAGTGCGATTGCGATGGCGATGACTGCGCTTGCGGTGAACACGAACAAAACATCATAACCCTGGATATGGAAGATGGCAGCCAGAAAGATTTCGAAGTGCTGCAGATCATCAATCACGAGGGGAAAAACTACATCGCTCTGGCCGAACTGGGAACCGCGGAATACGACATTCTGCGCTTTGAAGAGGTAGATGAATCGGTGGAATTGAGCATCATCGAGGATGATGACGAGTTCAACGCCGTTGCTGCCGTTTTTGACGATATCTTCAGCTCTGAAGATCCTGATATGTTGAGCGCTGAAGAAGACGAGAATCAAGCATAAATCTCACAAAAAAATGGATAATCAAGAGCCGCTCAAACGGCTCTTTTTTGTTTGCCCAGAATGCTTTCTGCGCCGATGGACTGAAAGAAGTCCTGACGCCTTACCAGCGGGAAGTCAACATGAGATCAAGGGCGTTGCTGGCAACGGCAAGGTCTGAAGTAAGAAGCAGT
>JAGOKK010000028.1 GCA_017994635.1 Candidatus Cloacimonadota bacterium
GCGCAGTGTAGTAAGCTTACCGATCAATCTCCTCCATGTTCCGCAGAACATCACCTTGGAAGACATCCCCGAAAGCATTCCCTTCTCGGTGAAAGGCAAAGGACTGGACATCCTGAAGATGATGCTCTTTAAACCCAAAGTAAACATTGATGCCAGCAAGATAACCCAATACTCTGATATCCTTACGCTGGAAGATTATAGCATTGATCTGCCTGATAACGTGAACGTCACTTTCTTGGGACCTGCCCAGTCGGATAGAATCGCGATTCAGGCGGATGTCTTCCACCAGAAGGTTGTACCAATCGTGCTGGATTTTGCCGACGACAACAGCAGAGAACGAATCAAGGAACTCAACTATACTCTCGATCCGGATAAAGTAACCATATTCGGTCCCAAGACCCGGATTCATAACATCAACAGCGTAAGAACCAAACCCATCAGTGCGGGTGAACTTGCGGAGAATCAAAGTAAACTGGAGCTGAAGCTTCCGGATGGTGATGTTTCGGTATCTGAGAGCAGCGTACTGCTCACCATCAGTGGGGTCCAGGAAGAAACCAGAGTTTTCCCAAATATTGTTCTGCCGGGTAACTATCTGCCATCAATGGTGGCAGTAAAAGTGCGGGGTGAAGCCGCTGTCCTGGATAGATTGAAAGAAACAGATATCAAGGCCAGCGTAGCTGAAAACACGGGTGAGGGTGTTATGTTGGCAGTTCAAATCAGCCTGCCGGATGGTGTGGAACTGGTTGCAATCACTCCGGACAAGGTACGGCCTCGCAAATGAGCAATATCCTGGCTTTTGAGTCATCATGCGATGACACTTCTGTCGCTGTGCTCGATACATCCTATCGCGTCCTGGTAAATCTGATTTCAAGCCAACCGCAGCACTTGGAGTTTGGGGGTGTATTGCCAGAATTAGCCTCACGTTTACACATGAAAAACATTCTTCGTCTCTGTGATCTGGCGCTGCTAAAAGCCGGGTTAAGCCTGGACGACATCGATGCTGTGGCGGTATCCATCAATCCCGGCCTGATCGGCTCACTGATCGTGGGACTCTCCTTTGCCAAGAGTCTAGCCTGGGCACGATCAATCCCGCTGATCACCGTTAATCACCTGCTAAGCCATATATTTGCCAATTATATAGATCACCCGGATATCGAGGTTCCCTTTATGGCTCTAGTAGTATCGGGCGGGCACACTGAGATGATACATTTCAGGGGCGAAACGGAATTTGAGGTACTGGGGAAAACCCTGGATGATGCGGCAGGTGAAACATTTGATAAAGCCGCCAAGCTAATGGGGTTGGGCTTCCCTGGCGGTCCCATCGTGGATAAGCTCGCCATAAATGGCGATCCTGACTTCTACCGATTTCCCCGTGCTTTACCCAAAAAGGATGAATACAACTTCAGTTATAGCGGGGTCAAAACAGCCATCCGCAGCTATCTGCAGAACCAGAACGCCGAGTATATTAAAAGCCACGAATCAGACATAGCGGCAAGTATTCAGGCTGCAATTGTGGAACCTTTAGTTCAAAAGACCATACGTAAAGCCATAGAATTAAAGCTGAAACGCATACTTCTGGCGGGAGGTGTAGCGGCAAACTCGCGGCTTCGCAGTGAGATGGAAGAAAAAGCTTATAAAGCAGGTATCAAAGTATACTACCCATCCTTGCAACTCTGCATGGACAATGCGGCAATGGTGGGAGCCGCAGCTATTCCAAAGTACAAAGCAGGACTGATATCTCCCCTGGACGTAAATGCCTTTTCCCAAAAGGGAACCAAACTTCTATAGCTGAACCATCGTCTTGAAAAGCATAAATGCTTGGCTCTTGTTTGCAGGCTTCCCCCCTTCAGGCTCCTAATCAAGCGTTTATCAAGCCCATATCAAGCCTTAATTGTTAAGGCTTGATATGGGCTTGATAAAGAAGTGACAAACGCCGTCAAAGGAGCGCCGATCCCTATATGAGTAAAACGGATAGTGCCTTGGTATGTGCCGAATCCAGGTCACAGATTTCCGTGCGGTAGAAGCTATGGAGATTTGCTTGATTTTCAAAGGGAGTTACGCTTGCTGAGACAAAACGGATTTTGCTAACCCATCTATGACAGCTCTGGGATACAAACCGCCGTGGGGTGCGCAAAAAGGCTATGGATGACTTTGATTAGTGGGATATAGGTGATCTCCGATCAGGTCGCTTCCCAGAAAGGTGCTTCCAAAGTTTTCCAGACGGTGAGTATCGCTACCTAGGCTGAATAGACGTCCACCCATCTCGCGATAAATCTCAATGAATCTCGGTTCTGGTATCACTGAAGCATAGGGTTTGAATAGTCCGCTGAAGTTTAGCTCCAAGGCTATCCCCTTATCGATCATCACAGAAAATATATCTTGGATTAGCGCTGCCGCGAAGCTCTCATCCGGCACACTATTGTAGTAGCGTTTATATACGCCTAAATGCGCCAAAACATCAATGTCGCACTCAGATACTAGACGCAGATTGTTCTCATAGTAGTCAATAGTCTGAGCCTTACTAAGTGGTGATGGAAAGGGGATGGCAACGTTGGTGTGATCTGTGAGAAAATGCACGGAGCCCAGGATGGGGAAGAAATCAAAGTCGCCAATCAAGCCGGTGGCAAAGTCTCTTACCAGATGGTAATCACCCAGTTCGACGCCGCAATGCAGCGTGATAGAGGGATATTGTTCACGAAGCTTATTAATGTAGGTTTGATACTTCTTCAAAGAAGGCAAACCGAATACAGATAGCTCTTGGGGAAGCAGATCCACATGTTCGGTGATGGCAAGTTCATCATAACCTAGTTCCAATGCCGTGTCCATCAGTTCTTTGCCCTTGATGTGGCTGTCGTAGCTATACTCGGTGTGAATATGAAAGTCGTATTTTTTCATGCCAGTATTGCTGCTCCCAGAGCACCACTTATTTCCGGCTCAAAGGGAACATCCAGACTTTGGCCAAGAAGGATCTCGAGGCATTTTTTCAGATGATTACTCTTGGCTACCCCACCGGTGAAGATAATGGCGGGATTTGCATCTATGCCTGCCATCTGTGCATAGATTCGTTTTGCAATGCTCATATATACAGCGTGAGCAATGTTTTGGGATGAATATCCTTCTGCCAAAAGGCCGATGATTTCCGATTCTGCGAAGACGACACAGGTGGAATTCAGTTTCAGATCCACATCACTTTGATCCGCGAGATGAGTAAGTTCATCCAAACTGCATTCCAAACGAAATGCCGTCATTTCCAGAAAGCGTCCGGTACCCGCAGCGCATTTGTCATTCATGATGAAATCATCGACAGCGCCGGAACTAGATAATGAGATAATCTTGGAATCCTGGCCACCGATATCAATTATGGTCCTGCAGTCTGGGAAAAGACTGTAACAACCGGCAGCGTGGCAGCTAATCTCAGAAAGTACTTTATCAGCTTTGCGATATAGCTTTCTTCCATAGCCGGTTACGCAACTCTTGGATATTAAGGAAACATCGCAATGGGCGGAGGAAAGACTCAGTAGCTTATCCACAGATGAAGTAACGGAAACTTCGGTACCTTGGTAGCCTTGCCAGACTATCTGCAGACTCCGGGGATCCCAGATCACGATCTTGGTATTGCGAGAGCCAATGTCTATGCCAAGAGAATACATCTTACACCATTACATGTATATAGCGATTGTCGGGGTGGAGCCATTCTCTGGCCAAAGCATGGACTTGCACTAAGGAGGTTGATGCTATACGGGTTTCTCGCTGCAGATAGAAATCCAAATCATAGCCCAATGAGATCAGATTGGCTATCGTTGCTGCGCGGAAAGACACGCTTTCTGTATCGTAACGGTTTACGGATATCAGGTAGTTCTGTGCCGCTTTCAGTTCTTCTGCGCTGACCCCATTCAAGATCAAATCGTCCAGGATATTCATGCTAGTCTTCAGACAGGCTTTATGGTCTTTGGGATCGCTAAAGGCATAAGCATACCAAAACCCCAAATCCTCGATGGACGCGAAATCAAATCCGGTTTGATAGGCATAACCATGAGTCTCCCTCAGAATACTGAACATACGGGATGAAAGGTCTCCCCCCAGGATTTGAGCTAGGACGTGAAAGGCGGAATTGTCGCTTCGTCTGGAGGCAGGACAGGCGTATCCTCCGATGTGCACAATGGATTGTTCTTTATGCTTGTATTGCACCTTCTTCCCAGCTTTCTGTCGATAGTACTCAGGAAACTGAGGAAGGGGAGGATCATCCGTGACTGGGCAAGAAAAGAATCGCTCACAAAGCTCTTTCAACATATTCGGTTCGATGGACCCCACTATGCAGAGGCTGAAATCTCTGCCCAGATGCCAGGATTCATACCAGGAAATGCAATCGGCCAGAGTGAGAGCCTTGATATCAGAGGCTTCCCCAGTGGCACGAAGCAGGTTGTTATTCTTACCAAATACAGATCCAAACCAGTGATTATACGCCAGTGATGCTGGGAAGTCCATTTCACGGCGGATGCTATCGAGCGCTGCTGTTTTTAATATGTCAAGATAATGTTCATCAAATACTGGCTCAGTAACGATCTCACTAAGCAAAGAAAGGGCATCAGGAAGATCCTGAACATGACACTTTCCCCGAAAAAGCGTACTGTCCAGATGGTGTTGCACTCGGATGTTGAGTCCTTTCTCGCGAGACATTCGCATGAGTTCTGCATGGTTGTGCTGTCGGGTTCCAAACAAACAAAGAGCTCCGCTAAAGTAGTTTTGTCCTGGAATCTTCTCATTTAGCTGACAGAGTGGAGAGGAGAGGGCAAAGCCACAAATGGGACGAGAAGGGACGTAATTGTATACCACTTTCATGCCCCCGGGAAGGACATAATGGTGGAATTCACTAATCTCGGACCTGCCCAGGATTACCTCTAAGCTACAGCCATTTCTTGCAGGATCATAGTCATCAATAACTGGGTCTGTATTTCGTATTATGCGCTTGCCAGGAATGTAGTGGAAATCAGTAGGACCTTGATGATAAACTGCCCAGGTAGAGGGAGACCAATAGCTATTAACCGCACTGATAACATGGTCATTATCAATGGCCTGCACGAGGTTACCATAACTCTGGATTCGGGAAAGATCCTTGTTGAATACTTCAGCTGCGATCAGATCTGCCTTGTGTTCCACACCGTCGAAGCTATATAGCCAAGAGTGGATAATGTCTTTCTTGACCAGTTTCATCGCTCCATCTGGTATTCCCTGATGAAGGATTGTCTCTAATTGAGACATGATGACATCCAGAATCCTCTTTTTGTGGCGTGCCTGAGTGGGAGCCAGGAGGATAACACTAATGCCCGGGATTAGACCACTTATAGAGCTTACTTTGACGTATGAACAAAGCTTTCGAGTTTCGACCAATTCCTTGTGTAGCAGAGAGGATTTGCCAATTGCCAGATGGCGAATTGCAACGTGCAATGCTTCACTATCTGGATGGACTTCCGGTAACTCAGGCAAAGCCAGGGCGATCAGATCCTGTCCCTGTTTGATGCGGCTCTCTAGCAAGTGTTGTCTTCGCCATTCACATTTGACCTGCGGTCGCTTGATGGGCTGGTCCATCCAGGATGAGAAGGCAGCAGAGAAGATTTTCAACAATTCGGACCTATCTATGTCGCCACTGGCCACGAGGAAGGCGTTGGATGGCCGGTAATGCTTTTGGTAAAATGACTTCAATTTGCCAAGTGTAGCTGAACTCACCGATTGATGAGAACCCAGAACTGGATGAGACAGGGGGCTTCGACGGAAGTAAGTGGCCTGGATATGCTCGATGAAGCTCATCTCCGGATCGCTGTCATACTGATTGATCTCTTCAATAATGATATCCTTCTCGGTGAGTATGTCAGCCTCGGAGAAATTGGCATGAAAAGCCATTTGCGCCAGGATATCCATGCCCAAAGCTAGTTCTTCACGGGGCAGCATCAAATAGTAACATGTAGCATCGAAATCGGTATAAGCATTGAGCACCATTCCCTTGGCCGAGGCCAGATTGCTGATCTGATTATCACGATACTTCGCCGTCCTTTTAAACACAAGGTGTTCCAGGAAGTGGGCATAACCATAATGCCTGGATGTTTCCGATGCAGAACCGCTCCTAATGTACAATTGTAAGCAAATAATCGGGTTTGAATGATCCTGATGATAGTACAGGGTGAGCGAGTTCGGCAACCGAAACTCATCGATCCGGATGTTTGTGATGTCGCTGAACTTCATTTAGCCGGCCGCGAGATCAAAGCGTAAGCATTATGCAAATGGATGGATTCCTCATTTTCTGACTCTACGAAGAAACTCAGTATGCGTGGGTCCTCCTGGAGTTTTAACGTGATCTCCCGCACGATGTCTTCCACAAACTTGGGGTTGTTGTATGCCTTTTCTGTTACGTATTTCTCGTCCACTCGCTTGAGCAAAGAGTATATCTCGCACGAGGCGGCAGACTGGGCAAGTTCGATCAGTTCCTCCAGCCAGACGAATCCATCGTAACTTACTTTGATGGTGATCAGGCTGCGTTGATTGTGAGCTCCGTATTCAGAGATTTCCTTTGAACAGGGGCAAAGAGATGTGACGGGGACAGTCACTCCGATCAAGAGTTCAAAACCATCTTTGAGAGAAGCAGTATAAACGCAGTCAAAGGTCATGAGAGATTCTATCCTGGACACAGGAGCTTTCATGGACATGAAGTAGGGAAAACTGATATCAATGTATGCAGCTTCAGCCTTTAGCGAAGTTTTTAGCTCTTTTAGAAATTCCGGCAATTTGCCGATGAGGGCCTCAGTATGGTAGTGATGCAAAATCTCAATGAAACGGCTCATATGGGTGCCACGCATGTGATGAGGCAGTTCTACGTAAATATTCAAATCGGCTATGGTGTGTTGAGTTCCCTTGGTTCGGTCTTCGACAACGATGGGATAACGCAATCCTTTTACGCCCACTTTATCAATCACGATTTTGCGAGGGTCGCTTTGGCTTTGGATATCTGGGATATTCATATATTCTCGGTGAAGTCCAATTCCTTCATGCCAGCAGATTTTAAAGACACTATGGAATCATCATGTCGGTAATAGATTACACAATTTGCTTGGTCATGATCTTTCGCATATTCCAGCGCGATCTCCGGGGGCATCAGGAATAGAGCTGTAGACAGACCATCCGCCCAGGCAGCTGAAGGGTGCAGTACTGTCACTGAGAATACATCATCCACTGGATAGCCTGTATGCGCATTGATAATGTGATGATAACGGTGATCATCTACTTCAAAGTATTGTTGGTAATCACCGCTGGTGCCCACGCACATATTATGCAATCTAAAGCTTGCTATGGTGTCGTCCACTTTCCGGGGATGGGTAATGTATACTATGGGCTGCATCCTCTCTCCAAAGAAGCAAATGGAGCTGCGGCTATTGATAAAACCACGTTTCAAACCGTGTTCTTGCATTCGCTGAGAGACTTTATCGAAGACATAACCCTTGGCAATGGCGCCGAGAGTGATCTGCATCCCAGATGGCTTGATAAGCTTGTCTTTGGTGTAGTGCAACTTATCAAATCCAACCATCTGCAGCGTTTCTTTGATCAGCGTTGAATCGGGTACAGAGGGTTGCTCAGCATTAAAATTCCAGAGATCCCAGACCGGTTTAATCGTGATGTCAAAAGCACCATCAGTAAGCTGGTAGAGACTGTCTGCTATGACGAGCATCTCGTATAGATCTGGATCCATGGGAAACACTTCCTCAGAGGATGAGTTCATCTGGGCAATCATGCTATTGGGATCGTATTCATCAAACTTCTTCTCAAACTCGGCTACATAGTTGAACATGGCCAGTATGTGTTGGGTAACACTCTTACTGTTTGAACTCCCGGATATCTCTACGATAGTGTCCAGTAAATAGCGGCTATGAGTGTCACTGAATTCGCGGGTGATGTACTTGTAAGCACCGTATGCTATCACCAAAACGAGAATGATGAGGGACAAAACTTCACGTCGCGTCATTATACTATCCTGTATTCCAGAAGTTCAAAACCGACGAGCTTTAGCGTATAGTCCCTTACCACAAAGTAGCTAATTGGTAGAGTGAATAAAAGGGGAAACAATGCGAGCCCGAAAGCAAGAAGGTTTACCAAAGAAAGTACCAGAGAGAGCAGATATATATTCCATCTCACATCATGGAAATGACGGTAGGACTTTACTATGGCTTTGAACGGGCTGAGCCCTTGAGTCTCCATTAGCACAGGCGCAGGAAGCACGATTGCGATCCAGTAGTTCAAAAGCACAATCCACACCAAACGTAATATGGGATCACTGGCAAAGCCGGGTAATCCAAAACACACTACGTGGATGAGGGCAAAGAAGAGAGCATTTACAATACTGAAAACGAAGTACCGCCCATAGGAACTGAATATTGAGGCGCAAGAGACTCGTTTCAAGCTGTAACTCTGAGGCGAATCGAATAGGCTAAATGGGATCAAAGCAAATGGCAGGAAGATGCTGAACAGTACAGACTTGATAAGCAGGTTCAATACATACTGTATATCGTTCATGGTATCAAGCGATATCACAAAAGATAGGATATAAGCGATAGCTGCGATTGGGATGATTCCCAAGATGATGGCAAACCCGGAAACGGGGACGTATTCGGACCAATGTCCGGATAAGCTACTCCATGTATTCTTCAGTACTGGCATAGATGCCAGGTCGGTTTTAACGGCAGGACTTTGGCTGCCACACGATACACACCAGAGATCATGAGCAGCGAGTCTGGCATTGCATTTCTTACAACGCATTAGCACTCCTTAACATTTAGACCATCCGCAAGATGGGCATTTGAGACAACCTTCCAAGTGCTCGATCGTACTCCCACAATCAGGACACAAGGCCGAACTGGTCTTTCTAACATCCTCCGGAGCATTGACTTCCGGGGATGGATATATCTTGAAACTCTTTATTTCACCATCAGCATGTAGCGATAGAAACTGTTCCAGGGCTTGGCCGACAGCATCTCCGCAGGAAGTGATCATCTTGCCTTTGTACCACATTGGGGATTGACAACGAATACCCTTCAATTGACGAATAATAGATTCTATTTTTATGGATGAACGCAGGGCGAGAGAAGAAAGCCTGGCAATGGCCTCCAATTGAGCGGAAGCACAACCGCCTACCTTACCCATTTGTACAAATACCTCGCAGGCTCCATGAGCATCAGTATTGATGGTAACGTACATGTGCCCACAACCAGTTTCAAGGCGTTGAGTAACTCCATGAGTAATCTCAGGACGCTGTCTTGGGGCTACTTTCTTGTCCGACGCAGGCGCTGAGGGAGCATCCAGACCGGAACCTACCGAGAGCACTTGATTCTCCCTGCTTCCATCCCGATATACTGTCAAACCCTTGCAGCCAAGCTGATAAGCCAGTTCAAATGCAGTTTGAATGTCACTCACTGTGGCGCTGCTAGGGAAATTGATGGTCTTACTAACCGCGTTGTCGGTGAACTTTTGGAAAGCTGCCTGCATCCTGATATGCCACCCTGGATCAATATCATGCGCGGTTTGAAAAATACCTGCCAGTTCATCTGGTATATCTGCAATATGAGCAACACTGCCAGTCTGACTAACTTCTTCCAAAAGTTCCTGGGTCAGCATGCCCCATTCTTCCAGAGCAGCCTCAAACCACTTATTCACATACAGCAGTTTCTCGGTATCCATGACATTCTTCACGTAAACCAGAGAAAACTGCGGTTCGATCCCACTGGAAGTATCAGCGATCATGGATATAGTCCCGGTGGGAGCAATCGTGGTGTGTGTTGCGTTTCGGATACCATTGTTTTGGATGTCTTTGATCAATACATCCCAATCGCAGTATTTCCCTGAGCGCTGCAGGGACCCTTTGGCATAAATGCTCTCAGGGAAATTGGGAAAGCTGCCTTTGATCTCAGCAAGTTCCATACTACGTTTCTTGGCTTCAAAATCGATCACTTCCATCACATGTTCAGCCAATTCCACAGCTTCATGGCTCATGTAAGGTATTTTAAGCTGATAGAGGAGATCTGCCCAGCCCATGATGCCTAATCCGATCTTGCGGTTTCCTTTTGCCATTTCTTCGATCTGAGGTAGGGGAAACTTGGATTGGTCGATCACAGAATCCAGGAATTCTACGCTGTCTCTAACCACTCCCTTTAGCAGAGGCCAGTTGAGATCATCGTTGTCGACCATCTGAGCCAGATTAATGGAGCCCAGATTGCATGCTTCATTCGGCAATAGAGGCTGCTCTCCGCAGGGATTGGTAGATTCGATTTGCCCCAGGGCGGGTGTGGGGTTTGCAGCATTGATCCGATCGAGGAATACAATCCCCGGTTCTCCGTTTTGATGAGCCATCTGCACGATAAGATCAAAAACCTTACGGGCATTGAGTTTTCCAGCCACTTCCCTGGTATGTGGGGAGATCAGATCATAATCGTCATCAGTGGCTACAGCTTTCATGAATTCCTCTGTAAGCCCAACACTGATGTTGAAGTTGGTCAAATCGCTGGTATTTTGCTTGCACACGATGAAATCGAGGATTTGAGGATGATCCACATTCAGGATGGCCATATTTGCGCCCCTACGGGTGCCACCTTGTTTTACTGCATCAGTAGCGGCATTGAACACCTTAAGAAATGAGATGGGGCCACTGGATACGCCATTGGTGGAACGTACTCTGGCATTCGCCTCTCGCAAGCGGCTGAAAGAGAAACCGGTACCCCCGCCACTCTTGTGAATCAGTGCAGCATTCTTGATGGATTCGAAGATGCTTTCCATGCTGTCTTCAATGGGAAGCACAAAGCAAGCAGATAACTGCTGAAGATCGCCGCCAGCATTCATCAATGTTGGTGAATTTGGTAGAAAATGGCCGCTATCTAGCAGGTCATAATACTTCTCAAATAGGGCTTCATCACCGCCGGAGATGTTCCGTGCCACGCGACGAATCAATGTGGGCCAATCTTCAATGCATTCACCTGCAGCGTTTTTGGCAAAATACCTTTTTTCCAGTACGACGAGCGCGTTTTCACTTAAATGCATGTCATACCCTCATTTGGCTGGTAAAGCCAGGATCTCACGCGCCTGCTGCGGAGTGGCAATCGGACGACCTATCTCGGTGGCGATGCGCGCTAGACGGGCCACCAATTGAGCGTTGGAATCGGCTACTACTCCTCTGTGATAAAAGATGTTATCTTCAAAACCAGAACGGATATGACCTCCGGTTACCATAGCCATCATTGAAGTGGGAATATGCCATCTCCCAATGCCTGCAACCGCCCATGTAGCTGTAGGTATTTCCTCGGCCAGATGCTCAATCATATACAGTAAGTTCTTCGGCTTTCCGCTCATACCTCCGGGCACTCCCAGGACAAACTGGATGTGCAAAGGACTATGGGTAATGATGCCTTTCTTTACCAATCGTGCGACCACATCGATCATGCCAGATTCATAAACCTCCACCTCGGGGACTACATTGTATTCCTTAAAGGCTTCAGCAAGGCGAATGATGTCCTTCGGGTGGTTTACAAAGATATCGTCCCCAAAGTTTAAAGTCCCGGCGTTTAAGGTGCCCATATCGGGTTTCAATGATAATGGGGCCAGGCGCTTTTCAAATGCTTCGCCAACTGCGCCCCCTGTGCTGATCTGAATGATGACTTCGGGAACTGCAGCCCGGATGGCTTCGATGGAATCCTTAAAACGTTCCAGGCGCTGAGTGGGACTGCCGTCATCTTCTCTCACATGGAGATGAATGACTCTTGCTCCAGCCTCAAAGCAGGCCTTTGCCTCACGAGCTTGTTCTTCCGGTGTAATGGGAAGATTCGGTTGGTCTTTGCGGGTAGTTTCGGCCCCCGTGATTGCCGCGGTCAAGATGATCGGGTTCATAATAATCCTCTATATTCTACATTATTTACTAGTCAATGAACCAGCTTTCAAAGAGTCGGACCCTTTTCAAGCTGCCTGGCGTAGTGGATAGGATCCTTGCTGCCAGAGCGGAAAACTTCTGTTCGTTATCACTTACGAAAAAGCTATCTTTGCCGGGACGTCCATCGTGTTCGGCCGGGATCAACATGCCCAGGTAACGGGCAATTGCTTCAGCGCTATCCACTAGGTTAACTTTATGACCAAGGACACTTTGGATGGTGTCTGCCAGTAGGGGATAATGAGTGCATCCCAATACCAGTGTGTCAATATCCAGATCAAGGAGTTCCCTGAGATAGGTATAGGCAACTTCACGGGCAATGGGGTGATCCTGCCAGCCTTCTTCCACAATGGGCACGAAAAGGGGACAGGCATAGGAAAAAACTTCTGAAGTAGGGACCAGTGCCTTGATGGCTTTGGAGTATGCCTCGCTTCGGACGGTGCCCTCGGTTCCAATAACCCCGATGCGCCCGTTTTTGGTGGAACTTACAGCCACTTCGCTACCGGGATCAATCACTCCAATGATCGGAATATCCGTCATTTTCCGTAAAGCATCGAGGGCAACAGCGGATGAGGTGTTACAGGCCACGATTAGGGTCTTGATCCCTTGTTGAAGGAGGAAACGGGCATTCTGCACGGAGTAATCAATGATCGTATTTGGAGATTTGGGGCCGTAGGGCACCCTTGCAGTATCTCCAAAATAGATCAGATCCTCTTCCGGAAAGGCATTCCTGATGGCCCTGTAAACCGTGAGACCGCCAACCCCGGAGTCAAATATGCCAATGGGCTTCTTCATCTTCTCCTTCCTGATTTATTCGATTTGCTGGCAATTTTTCCATGGCTGTGTTTAGCGTCAACTCTTATTCTTGGCTTCCTGGCTTTAGCCTGTCTCTGAACCCGGTGATAGTGCTTATGATCATCGACTTCTCCGGTGAGTTCCAGATAGATATCGTCACTAACCTCCATGATTCGTACTTTTAGGGTATCAAGCAGCTCAAATGAATCATTATTGGTGGGATTGACGTGACGCATCGCCCAATCCTGATACTCCCATTTTCCGCGTCCAAATTGGTCTTTCTTCAGCATTGCGGAGACCGGCATTTCGTTCAGCCTCACGATTACTCCACTGCTATTTGCAGATATGACCAATCCGGAATAGGCTTCCCCGATCTTGTCCTTCATATAAGTGGCGCTGTACACTCTTTCGATATCACGTTCTGCCGAGTCCGCCTGGAGTTCCTGTTCTGAAGCCACTGTTGCCCAATGCTTCACCAGTAGCGACGTGGGCTTGTCTTTTTCGCTTCCAAGTACGTATACCTTACACAAGTGATGGATTACCAGATCGCATAAGCGGCGAATGGGGCTGGTAAAGTGAGTATAGTTCTCCAGTGCCAGGCCAAAGTGACGAATATGCTGGGTGGAGTACTTGGCCTTTTTCATGCTGCGCAGGATGATACGATCAAAGACCCGATGATAATCATGATCGGGCAGAGAATCCAATAAGCGTTGAACACTTCGGTTCATATCTTCCTGTTCGAGGTAACCAATGCCGTAAAAGCTCAATGTCTCGATCAATTTATCGATCTTTCTCCGATCAGGATCTTCATGGATGCGATATATGGAGTATGGCGCTTTGTGAGATAATAATGCAGCGACATATTCATTCGCCACCAGCATGCAGTTTTCGATCAACTTGTGGCTTTCAGTTTCCTCAGCGATGCCCAGGTGATGAACGAATCCCTCAGCATCGTATTCATATTCAATCTCAGGTAAATCGAAGAATATGTAGCCAGCATCTTTACGAATGCGACTCAGCTGACGCGAAAGCAAACGAGCTTCCTGCAAAGCCTGTACCAAGGCATCCGAGAGCTGATGATTCTTGCCCTCAAATAGATCATCTACTTCTTCATAAGCCAGTCGTGCATCGGACCTAATAACGCTTTCATACATGCTCTGATGGATCACTTTGCCACTGAAGTCAAAATCTGTTTCCACTGTCATACATAGCTTTTCCTCATCCGGGCGTAAACTGCAGATGAGGTTGGAAAGCCGTTCTGGGATCATGGGGATTACTTTCTTGGGGAAGTAAAAGCTGTTCCCTCTGCGTGAGGCTTCTTGAAAGGTAAGGCTCGAAAAAGGCAGATAGTGGGCCACATCTGCAATGTGCACCCAGAGTTTCCATCCCTTGTCATTCCTGATGATTGAGATGGCATCGTCGAAATCCTTGGCTGAAGCGGGGTCAATAGTAAAAGTGAAGAGTTTGCGGAGATCTTTACGCTTTGCGATATCGACCTGGCTGGGGCTGTCACTAAGTTGTTTTACTTCGGCAAGCACTTCATCGGGAAACTCAAGGGGAAGGTTGTATTGCCGGATAACCGCCAATAACTCTACTTGAGGGTCACCGGATTTCCCCAGTATCTCTGTAATGTTACCTCTGGGCATCTTACCCTCCAGTTGCAACCCCCAGTTCGTAACGCTTAGGATTACCTTCTGTCCTGGTTCAGCACCTCCCAGATCGTTAATCTCAAACCAATTGTGGATCTTGGGATTGGAGGCCACAAAGATCCAACGGTTCTTCACTTTGGCTATATCACCGGGGATCTGTGTGTTTGCCCGCTGTACGATACGTCTCACGATCCCATAATCACCTCTGCCTTTACGCACGTGAGGTTCGATCAGCACTTTATCGCCGTGATATGCGTTCAGAGTATCTTCGCTATCCACGAAGAAATCTCTGTCGACTGAGCGCACGAAGGCAAATGAACGATCTCGGGATAGAGATGTAGCATCAAAGACGCCCTCGATCAGTTTAGCATCAGTTTTCTCTTTCTCGGAGGATGGGGATGGGGAAGAGGGGGGGGCGATCTGCTTTTGTTCCTGCAGCCGATAGCGCTTCTTCTCTTTCACTATCTTCCCTTCCAGACAAGCTTGAGCAAGATACTGACTAACGGATTGTTTACTCTTCTTTGTAGATCCGACCTTTACACATATCTCACTGTATGTGAGTCCATTAGGATACACATTTGAGAGTATATCTGATATTCTATCTTCTATATTGCTGTTATCCATATTTATACCTTAGTATTCCTTTCCGATCTTTGTTCTGAGCAGTTCCATCAGTGCGGGTTCCTCTTCTCGAATCTTGCTAAAGCGCAAGCTCTGTCCTCTAAAAGGATCAAGCCTTCGGGGAAGCTTAAAAGTGGAAAGCATTACTCCATACTTGTCCTTGTAAAAGCAACCGAACTGCGAATATGGTCGGCTGATCCTGATAAATGCGTAGTACACAACTATCTCAGTCTCATACATCATATATTCTGTTTGTATGAAGTAAGGCAGCAAGTTACCAATCACCAGGATCATTCCCCCAAAATAGAAGAGTGGCATGTTCCATGATATTATCGTAAGCTTGAACAACAATACTGATAACAATAACAGGAACGAAATGAGGAACAGCGAATGAACTGGGCGTTCTACAAAAGGCCAGGATCGCCAGCTTAGTAATGGTTCACGCGACATTTTGGACAATCTCCCGGCACTTTTCGATCTCTTCCTTGATGATCAGGATATCGTTGAAAGTGTTTGGCGTAGAGAACTTCGAGCCCAGAGTATTGGCTTCTCTCTGCATTTCCTGTGTAATGAAATTGAGGGTCTTGCCAATATCACCTGCGCGGGTATCCAGACAGTCGATAAATGTCTTGATGTGCGATCTAAGGCGGCTGATTTCTTCCTGGATGTCGTATTTATCCACGTACAAGGCTAGCTCTTGCAGTAGTCTCTGCTCCATGTTCTCAAGTTTGTATGTATCTACCATATCGCTTATCCGTTTCTGCATGGAAGTAAATAACTCCTGTTTAAAGGGGGCAATGCACTCTGTGATGCGGTCCAGAGCAGGATCAAGGGCCTGAATTGAGGCTCTAAGCACAGTCCTAATACTCTCTGCTTCTGCTCTCATTGACGAATTGATCTCGGCCAGGGCACCATCCAGGCACTCGTGTAGAATATCCTGCAAGAGTTGGTCTTGATCCAGCTGGTTCTTAGCTTCGATCACTCCAGGCTCAGCCAGCAGGAACTCAATAGGCACATCACTCTCTATATTCAGCGCGGTCTGAGCCTGGCATATGATATCGTGGTATTTCTTTAGCTTTTGCTCATTGAGTGCCAGTTTGGGCTCCCGATGGTCGCTAAAGTTCATGCGTAATTCCACTGTACCCCGAGAGATAATCTCGGGTATCTTCTTCCGAATAGGGTACTCGAAGAAGCTCAATTCTCTAGGCAAATAGAGTTTTAAATCAAGATACCTGCCATTGATGCTCTTAATCTCTATATCACATTCTATATCATTTCTTCCGATATGACACTTACCATAACCGGTCATACTCTTCATGTTGTCTCCTTGTAATTCTAACTTACTACTGGCATGGGGGATAGCTTGATCGGCAACGGGCAGTAGTGCGCCCAGGCATGTTTACATAACATGTCTTAACGTAAAACCTCTACTCACAGATTAAAGTCCCCGCTGTGGCGTCTATCACCTTCGCCTCAATCAGGCTCCCGATTTGAGATTCCTTGCCGCTAAGAACAGCAATCTTAAAATCCCGGGTCTTGCCACTTATTTGTTCCTTACTTTTTTTACTGATATCCTCTACATAGACTTCCACTGTTTTTCCGATCTGATTTTGAAACTTCCTATATGTTATGTCTCGTTGCAGGTCGATCATGCGCTGGAGACGCTCTAAGCGAGTCGCCTCCGAAAGCTGTTCCTGATAGTCTGCCGCTTGGGTTCCAGATCTGGGGCTATACTTAAAACAGAAAGCATAATCAAACTCTATTTCCTGCATGGCTGCCAGGGTGGCTTCGAACTGAGTCTCAGTCTCTCCTGGGAATCCAGCTATGAGATCAGTGGTTATCGCTACGTTTGGTATAGCAGATCTCAGCTTCTGAACTCGGCTGAGATAATGCTCGTAAGAATAACCCCGGTTCATCCTATCTAAGGTCTCCGTATCGCCGCTTTGCAGTGGTAAGTGTATATGTTCGCAAATCTTATCGCAATCTCGCATCGTTTCGATCAACTCATCAGAAAAGTCCTTGGGGTGCGATGTGATGAACCGCAGTCGATACAATCCCTCAATTTCATTGATAGCTCTCAATAGCTTTGGGAAGCTAGTATCCTGCCAGCTATAGGAGTTAACGTTTTGCCCAAGCAGGGTAATGTCTTTCAATCCCATATCCAGAGCCCGTCGTACATCGTTGACGATCTCCTGATAAGGTCTGCTGCGTTCGCGTCCCCTTACATAAGGCACGATGCAATAGGTACAGAAATTGTTACATCCTCGAATGATCGTTACAAAGCCACAACGGGAACCTGAGTGCATTGGCATCAGTTTCTCATAAACCTCAGAGCTATCGAAATCCAGCAGCGCTGATGGTTCACCTTTCAGGATAGCCGGCAAAGCTCGATATTGATCCACCCCCACCACGTAATCGATCCCTGTATCCTCAGATAGTAGCTTCTGTCCTATCCTTTGCGCCATGCATCCCAGCAGTATTATCTTTAAACCCGGTTTGCTTTTCTTCCGATGCCGTTCGTTGGATATCCGGCCCAATACTCTTTGTTCCGCGTGTTCCCGTACGGAGCACGTGTTAAATAGCAGCAAATCTGCCTCATCAATACCATCGGCAGGCTGGTATCCCGCTTCATTCAGGATCGAAGCGACTAATTCACTGTCAGCAACGTTCATCTGACAGCCATAGGTTTCTATGTAGTATTTCATTTGTTATTCCTGTTAATGGCTTCCCTGATTAGAGCTGATGTTATGATGATCTGACTCAATACACTCGGATCGATGGTCTGTGAAGCATCACAAATGCTTTCACATGGATTGATTTGACTCTCGATCATGAGTCCGTCCGCCCCTGCGGCAACAGCAGCCGAAGCCAGTGACGGCACCAGATCACGATTACCGGCTGCATGTGAGGGATCAATGATCACAGGGAGGCCGCTTTTGTTCTTCATCACAGATATGGCCGAGATGTCCAGAGTGTACCTGGTTTCTGTCTCAAAGGTGCGAATTCCCCGTTCGCAAAGTACCACGTTTGGGTTTCCGCTCTCGATGATATATTCTGCCGCTGCCAACCACTCATCGTAAGTGGCAGCTAATCCTCGTTTTAAAATCACTAGGTTGTCTATCTTACCCATCTGTTCCAACAAAGGATAGTTATACATATTTCTGGTACCCACTACGAGAACATCAATGTTTCGAGCCATAAATTCCACTTTATCTACTTGCGTGCATTCTGATACGGATTTTAGATCCAATTCTTTTGCCACTTTCCCCAGATACAACACGCCGGCATCCCCCAATCCTCGAAACGAATGCATGGAGGTGCGCAGCTTGTAGGCTCCGCCACGCAGATACCTGATGCCACACTTTTTGAGCTCTATGGCAGTACTATATAAGCTTTCATAGGCGTCCACAGAGCAAGGTCCGGCGATGATCTGGAAGCCCCAATAATCTATCTTGTTTTCCATCTTGCATATCCAACCGATATTCCGTCATTGCACACCATGAAATTGGACGCGCCAAATCTGTCCAGTATTTGCAGAACTAACTCAGCAGCGATCTTCATAGTGTACAAGCCCTGAGTATCGTCATTGATGGCGGCCGATACTACTATTCTGTTGTTATCAATATCGCTTTGCAGACTACGCAATTCATCTTTACTAAGAATAATGCCATTCATCTCCATGGCCTGTGCTTCAGGTACTCCCAGTATCAGGCTGGCCAATAGAGTAGCGGTAAGTCCAACTCCCACGATCTGTTCAAAACTCGTGGCCTCTACTGCTTCCAGCGCTTCTACAATAGATCGGCAGTGATCAGTCTGAGCTGCCAGAGCGATCAAACCCAGGTCCAGGGATACTCCAGCAAAGGCTTTTGTATTGGTACGCCAGACCAATTCGGTACTACTGCCTCCGATGTCAAAGATCAGAGACCTTTTCCCTTTCAGGGCTATCTCGGCCCCATACCAGGCATATTTCATTTCTTCCTTGCCGGATATGATCTTCGTCCTGATCTGCCAATCCATACTTAATTTATCCAGCAGTTCTAGGGCGTTCTCGGCTTTACGCATTATTCCCGTGGCCAGGAGGGTTTTCCCGGAATCCAATTTCGCGTCGCAGGTCAATAGCGCTTCCAGAGCTGGGATCTCGGAAACCAGATCATGAAAGGGAAGCCTGCCGTCGGATATAGATCTGGCCAGGCGTGTGCTGATCCAGGTTTTGTGGATTACTTCGTGAGTTTGAAGATCCCATAGACAGTAGTTGAGATTGTTGGAACCCATATCAAACACGCTCAGATACTTGGCATCCGGTCTGGATAAGCTTAGAAAATCTCTCATGATCCTGCCAGAAATGTCATAATTATCCACCTCTTCCCTCTTCCCCGCTTGGGGACGATTCCGAAACAGCTTCTTCCAGTCTTGCACATTTGTGGGGATGCTATCGATCTGGCGCGCATTGGGATACTCCTTTACACCAGCTATCAATACCCGCTCCTCCGGGTAGTTATCCCGGGGGATATAGAGCATAGCTTTGCCGGCTGTCAGTATCTCGGCGAAAGTGCTGTAACCCGGCTTACAGAGGATCAGATCGGAGCTTTCGATAATGGCGCTAAAATCCTCATTGGGCATTAGTAATCTATGGTTATCGGCTTTGCAGTGCTCATTGGTTGACAGCACAATCCCATCCCAAGCTTCGCAGATGTCGTCAAAGTCTATCTGCATCGCGCCTTCACCACCGAACATTATACTGAGAATGGTATCGTTACTTTTCTCAAGAACAGTAGTTGGTTTGCGGGCAAGTAATCCGGTAAACTCCGGATTGCGAAAGGCCGGCACACTCATCTCTGTCCCCAACGAAGGCATGTAGCATCTATCCAGCCTTTGATATAGTCCAAAGATGGTATTGATCACGATAGACATATCCGGATCATCGGCGTATAGATCCTGATAGATAAATACCCAGTCAAAGTTGCTAAGTCCAAACACCGGTACCTCAGCGTAGCCCGCGGCTTCAATGATGAAGTAAGGGATATCCGCTATTACAAGGTCAATTTGTTCTCTCTGCAGCCAGAGAGTTTCCTGAGCCACCAGTTCTTCCCGGTGCGAAAAGAGTTCCAGCAGCATTGCTCTGGTGGCTGACAGATCGACCTTTAGATTCTCACCGTGTACCACTCCCCCATCCAGTCTGCATTTACGGTAACTGCATTTGTCTTCAGGGAGAGATTCATAGAGATACTCTGGGCGGTCGGTGCAGATATATACATAGACCCCAAAATCAATCAACGCTGCTGCCAAAGCCGCCATCCTGGTGGCATGGCCAAATCCGTGATTGGAAGGATACAAGGCAAAACGGTACAATGATATCTCCTAATGCAAGATGAACTTACGCTCAGTTTCCGATGCTTTGATTTCCACTAACAACTGGTTGGGCAGGCAGATAATGGGCACATTCTCCACCCAGGACATCTTGACGCAGCGTTTATCGTGACAATCGGCAAAAGCCATACGCACGCGTGAATCCTTTATCTGAACAGTATTATGCTCATCTATCCTGATCATCCTGTCTATCCCCAGATCATAATCTCCCCACAGATGGTTCTCCTTGTAGATATATACGCGCCTGGTGGATTCCCTTTTATTCGTATAATGAAAGGAAAACAGCATCGCAGCCAGGCACAGCACCAGAAGGACGATATCACTGATGCTCAGCTGGTTCCAGATCTTACTTTTCATATACCCCATAGATGTCGGTCCCGCAGTGAGGGCACTTCCCCACTCCGGTCACCTGAAAACGGATGGAACTGTAGGTGCGGGAAACAATCACTTTACCGCAATTCTTGCAGTTAGTATGCGTAAAGTCGTCGCTGCCGAGGTTGCCTCCATACACGTAGCTGAGTTTAGCCTTAGTCAGATTGATAGCTCTTTTCACATCGTCAAACCCGGTGGCATGATTGGTCATTTGATAGCTGGGGTGATAGGCGGAAATGTGTAGCGGCATATCAGGATTCAGAGCGTTGATAAATTCAGCCATGGCCAGGATGTCAGCCTTGGCGTCATTGAGTCCCGGAATCAGGAGCAGGGTCAATTCCAGATGCTTGCCTTGGTTCACACATTCTTCAATGTTGGTAAGCACTGTCTGCAAATCCCCCCCGCAATAATCCCGGTAAAAAAATTCCTGCATGCCCTTCAGGTCTATGTTCAGAGCACTAATCAGTGGTAGCAGCTCTTTGAAGGGAGCTTCATTCAGATATCCATTGGTGATCAGCACGATTTCCACTTCCGGGTAGTGCTGGGCAAAATCGAGGATGTACTCATACCAGGTAAGCGGTTCAGTATAAGTGAAGGCAATTCTGGGCGTGCCGGGAGTGTATTGATCGATGGCGCTTCGCAACGCTTCAATGCTTATTTCCTGGGTGGGGGCTTCAAACTGGCTGATTTGATAATTCTGGCAAAACTTACAATGCAAATTGCAGCTATTTGGACCCAGGGACAGGATGCGCGAGCCTGGATGATAATGATAAAGAGGTTTCTTCTCAATAGGATCTAGGGCGATAGCGGCTGCTCGCGCGTAGTTTACCGCATACATGGTTCCAGCCACGTTCATACGGCTACGGCAGAGTCCTGTCTCTGAATCCACTATTGCGCAATGATGCGGGCACAGCTCACAGCGTAAGGTTTTGCCGCTGATGGTGCTGTAATATAGTGCTTCGCGTATTAATTCAGGCATTTCTCTATCTCCCGGATGTGATTGTCCAGGGCGGATGCGTTTTCCGTCAAGACTAATCTTGCCGCCGCGCCCATCTCACGAGCGAGTTCCTTATCATGCAGGATTAGCCTGATATCCTCTTCCAGAGTTTCCTTCGAGGAGACAAGGATTCCCCTCTGTTGCCGCAGTAACTCCACTGAGTCGCGACATGAGGAGTGATGGTTACCGATGATTACGGGTTTGGCATAGTACGCCGCTTCCAGGGGATTGTGCCCCCCGAAGTCATAGAAACTGCCTCCGATTATCGCCAGATCACAAATCGCGTAACACTTAGCCAACATCCCCAAAGAGTCAATGATCAGGATTTCCGATGAATTCTTCAATTCTGACAGTAGACTATACTCCTGCTCAGCCATCAATGCGACGATTTCCTTCACGCGTTTGGGATGCCGTGGGGCCAGAATCAGCTTCAGCTTGGAGTGGGCAGCCTTCAAAGACTGGAAAATGCTCAGAATCAGTTCTTCTTCGCCGGGGCGGGATGATCCCCAACAAATAATCTGATCATCGGGAGTATAATACCATTCCCGTTTTACGTCGTTGACAGAATAGTCTGGAAGCTCCAGGGCAAACTTGAGATTGCCGGAATATATTGCCTTTGAGGGAAAGAGTTGGTTAAAGCGTTCTGCATCTGCCATGCTCTGGGCCAGAATGCCCTTCACACTGGATGCCAATAATCCAAGGAGGGGGGATAACATTGTAAAAGACTTCAGGGTCCTCGGTGAAATCCTGGCATTGATAAAGATTACCGGCACCTTATGCTTGGCTGAAGCGTAGAGCATATTGGGCCAGATCTCGGTTTCAGCAATTAGCACCAGTTTCGCGCCGCATCTGTCCATCTGTCGCTCTCGCAAATGCGGGATATCCAGAGGGGCAAGCCGTATCGGCAAATTCAGGAAAAGGCTCTTCGCGCGTTCACGTCCAGTTACTGTGATCGTATGAATCGCCAGACTGTGGCCACGCTGGGATAACTCTCTGATCAGGCTGACCAGAGCGTTAATTTCGCCCAGAGATGATGCATGGATCAGGATATCTGCCTTGGTAAAGGATGAGGATAGGGCCTCACGGTAGTTCTTGCTGCCCAGATAAATCCATAGCAGAGGGTAGATAAAAAAGTACACTAGCTCGATAATGAGTCTGTAGAGGTAAAAAAAGGCTATAAGCAGTATCTTCGTCATCATCAATAAAAAATGGACGCCAAATGCGGCGTCCGAAAAATGGCGGGAGCGACGAGACTCGAACTCGCGGCCTTCTGCGTGACAGGCAGACGTTCTAACCAACTGAACTACGCCCCCAGCGTTGTTCTGTATGCG
>JAGOKK010000120.1 GCA_017994635.1 Candidatus Cloacimonadota bacterium
ATGAATCCTGCGGTAAGTGTGTGCCATGCCGCGAAGGAACCCGTCAGATGCTGGAGATGCTGGAAGATATAACCAATGGTGATGCTGATGAACACACCCTGGAGCTGCTACAGGAAGCAGGCGAAGCGGTGAAACTAACCTCTTTGTGCGGACTGGGTAAATCCGCGCCGAATCCCGTGCTTTCCACTCTGCGCTATTTCCACGATGAATACGAGGCACATGTGAAGGCAAAGTATTGTCCTACCAAGACCTGTAAGGCTCTTACGCCCATCTCGATAGATCCGCAACTCTGCCGGGGTTGTACACTGTGTAAACGCGTATGTCCGGTGGGCGCTATATCCGGTGAAGTAAAGCAAGCCCACAAGATAGATCCCATGATCTGCATCAAATGCGGTGCCTGCATCAGTGCCTGCAAATTCAAAGCCATCAGCTAAGGGGGAGACCAATGGAAAAATATGTATATATAAACGATCGTCCGATACTTTGGGAAGGAGAGAAAAACATCCTGTCCCTGGCCAGAAAGGCCCATATCGATATACCAACCTTCTGTTACCACAGTGATCTCAGCATCTATGGAGCTTGCCGTCTGTGCATGGTGGAAGTGGAAGGCCGTGGCCTGGTAACTTCATGCTCTACAGAGCCTTTTGAGGGAATGCGGATCAAAACGAATACGAGCCAGATCATCAAACTACGCAAAACCATCGTGGAAATGCTGCTGGCAAATCACGATCAGGAATGCCCCAAGTGCAGCCGTGCCAACGATTGCAAATTGCGCGATCTATCCAATCGCCTGGGCATTGATCAAGTGCGTTTTCGCCGCACCCGGGAACGCAAACCCATGGATCTGGGCAGCGAATGCCTGGTGCGGGATCCCAATAAATGCGTGCTTTGCGGGGACTGTGTGCGGTTCTGCAGCGAGATTCAAGGCATTGGAGCTATTGATTTTGCAGCACGTGGGCAAAATGTAACAGTGGCTGCGGCATATGGTAAGAGCTTGGCTCAGGTGGACTGCGTGAATTGCGGTCAATGTGCAGCAGTATGTCCCACCGGCGCTATCGTGGTGAAAAGCCACATTCCTCAGACCTGGGAAGCCATCCATGATCCTGCCAAGACAGTTGTAGCCCAGATCGCCCCAGCTGTAAGGGTAGCCTTGGGAGAAATGTTCGGCTTACCAGCCTCCGACCTCACCACTGGCAAGATGGTGGCAGCACTGAGAATGATTGGCTTTGATCAAGTGTATGACACTGCTTTTGCCGCAGATCTTACTGTAGTGGAAGAGGCCAATGAGTTCATCGCCCGCAAGAGCAAAGGTGAAAAGCTGCCGATCTTTACTTCCTGCTGCCCGGCTTGGGTAAAATATGCCGAACAGAGCTATCCTTCCCTTTTGGGCAATCTCTCCAGTTGTCGTTCCCCACAGCAGATGTTTGGCACTATCGCCAAAGAGCGCTTACCAAAGCTTTTGAATGTGGATAAAAAGGATCTGGTGGTAGTATCCATCATGCCTTGTACGGCCAAGAAATATGAATGCAAGCGTCCGGAATTCACCACGGACGGGATAGCCGATGTGGATATTGCTATTACCACCCAGGAAATTGGCCGCATGATCAAAGAAGCGGGCATAGATTTTGAGGCTCTGGAGCCTGAATCCATGGATCTGCCTTTGGGCTTTGCCACCGGAGCGGGGATCATCTTTGGCAATAGTGGCGGAGTATCTGAAGCTGTACTACGTTACGCTGCCGACAAGTTCAATATCCCCGTACCGGAAAACATCGTGCTGCAAGAAGTGCGTGGAAACTCTGGACTGCGTGAAGCCACCCTTGCGGATGGAAACCTGAAGATGGCGGTGGTGCATGGGCTGAAGAATGCGCAAATGCTATGCGACAGGATTATAGCCGGAGAAGTAGAATATGACATCGTGGAAGTGATGGCCTGTCCCGGTGGATGCACTGGCGGAGCTGGACAACCGATTGTAAGCAGCAACAAACAGCGTCAGATGCGCACCTCATCCCTGTATCATGCGGATAAGACCATGCCCATGCATCGGGCTCAGGATAACCCCTTTATTCACGAGCTCTATGAGACGCTGCTGGAAACTCCCAACAGCGATAAAGCTCACGAACTGCTGCATACAGCCTACAAGCATCGTAAACGCATTGATGACGACGAGCTGTCCTTCAATACTGGAGAAGGTGCTGATCGCTGCAAAATCAGAGTTTGCGTAGGTACCTCCTGTTACCTCAGGGGTTCACAGGATATCTTGGCCAAGACTCTGCAGATGGTAGAAGAAAACGCTTGGGGCAACTACTTTGATATCGCTGCTACCTTCTGTAGTGAAAAATGCGACAAAGGACCGAATGTTCAGGTAGGGGATCTCGTGATCCATCATGCTGAACTCGATAAGATCAAAGAACTTATCTCTCAGGAAGCCAAAAGAAGAGAATCATGAAAAAGATCCTGATCTGCATGGGAAGCTCTTGCTTTGCCCGCGAAAACCGCGAGAACCTGCAAGTAATCGAGGAGTTCCTGCGGTATCATGGAATCAGCGACAGTGTGCATATAGAAGGTTCCTTGTGCATGGGTAACTGTGCCGAAGGCCCGAATGTCACCATTAATGGCACCGAGTATCACCAGGTGAAGAGTGATACTCTGCCCGAAATACTGAAGAGTGAGCTCTTGGAAATATGAATCAGCCGATATACACCGAAAAGACTGAGTGTCAGGATTGCTACAAGTGTGTGCGGGAATGTCCCGTAAAAGCTATCAAAGTGATTGACGGCAGTGCACAGGTGATGTCCGAAGCCTGTATCCTCTGTGGACGTTGCACAGAAGTGTGTCCAGTGGGAGCCAAAAAGATCCGGGATGATTTGGGACTTGCAATGCAGCTCTTGAAGGAAAAGGCTAAGGTCTATGTATCACTTGCGCCTACCTTTAGAACAGAGTTCAGCGGCTTGGATATTGCCAAATTGATAGCGGCAATCAAGGAGCTTGGTTTTGCCGGAGTATCGGAAACAGCATTGGGTGCACAGGAGGTTTCGGCCTCCTGTGCCCAGCTCTTGCGAGAGGGCAAAAACCCCTTACTGATCTCCTCTGCCTGCCCCAGTGTGGTACATCTCATCGAACAGTACTATCCCCATCTGGTGGAGCATATATCGCGCTTGGATTCTCCTGTGCAGGCGCATAGTAAACTGCTGAAAAGCTCTCTGGGCGAGGACATTGGGATAGTCTTCATCGGCCCCTGCATAGCCAAGAAGAATGAGGCTGAACAGCACTTTGATGTAGCCCTCACGTTCACCGATCTCAGGCGTTGGTTCAATCTCAGCAATATCGACTGGCCAAATCTGGATCTGAATCAGAACTTTACCCTGGGTGCAGCCGAAGAAGGAGGCTTGTATCCCATCGATGGCGGAATGATCGAAGGCATCAAGTTTTTTGCCCCGCCGGAGAATACGCTATTCATGGCCTTTTCCGGGGTTCAGGAAATAGTGGAAGCTTTTGATGAACTGGATGTAGAAAGTTTTGATTGTCCGGTATTCATCGAGACCCTGGCCTGTATGGGCGGCTGTGTGAATGGTCCTGGGGTCAGCAAGCGCGGTTCTACGGTGCAGAAACGTTATAAAATCCAAAGCCTTACTCCGCCGGCGCCGGATTCACGGACTGCCCAGCATCTGGATATAGAGAAGGATTTTCACGATCGCAGAATCCTGCAAAACACCTATTCAAAGGCAGAAATTGCCGCTGCTCTGCTAAAGATCGGCAAGAAGCGGAAAGAAGACGAATTGAATTGCGGGGGTTGCGGATATGATACCTGTCGGGAGTTTGCCGCAGCCTTGATCGAGGAAAAGGCAGAGCCCGCGATGTGCGTGTCCTACCTGCGAAAACTGGCGCAGAACAAGGCTGCTGCCTTGATCAAAGCCATGCCCTCGGGAGTGGTAATAGTGGATGAAAACCTCAAGATTATCGAATCCAACCGCCGCTTCATCGAGATCATTGGGGGTGATGCCAGCATCGTATCCGAAGCCGATCCCGATCTGGAAGGAGCATATCTGGAAAGAATCATCAGCTTCCATGAACTCTTTGCCAAAGCCATCAAGGAAGGCACAGAAGTGCAGATTCAGGATATCCGCCAAAATGGCAGAATCATCCGTCTGACGCTATTTTCCATTCAAAAACATCATGTCCTGGGCGGCATCCTGCAGGATATCACCGAACCTGTTATTCAACGTGAGCAGATCATCGAAAAAGCCAATGAAGTGATGCGCAAAAACCTCTCCACTGTGCAGCAAATCGCCTTTCTATTGGGAGAAAACGCCGCTGATAGTGAAGTATTGCTATCGTCCATTGTCAAAAGCTTCGGTAAAAAGGATTAGGGCATGGAATACTTCCTGGAAGCAGATTACTACCAGATCTGTAAATACGGATATCACTCCTGCGGGGATAGCTTTTACAGTGTCAAAACGGACGATGGTATCATCTGTGTATTGGCCGATGGTCTGGGTAGCGGCATCAAGGCAAGTGTGCTGGCTACTCTTACCACTACTATGGCTGCTAGTTTTATCCGCTCAAACATGGACATCAAACGTGCGGCTGAAATCATCCTGGAGACCCTTCCCGTATGTTCATATCGCCATATCGGTTACAGTACATTCACCATCATTGATGCTAAATACAATG
>JAGOKK010000121.1 GCA_017994635.1 Candidatus Cloacimonadota bacterium
GTCGGGAGCAATGATGTAACGCTTCTCGCCATCCACATAATGCAGTAGTGCGATGCGGGCTGTGCGGTTCGGATCGTATTCAATGGTGGCTACTTTTGCCGGAATACCAATCTTATCCCGCTTGAAATCGATGATACGATAATGACGACGGTGACCGCCACCACGATGACGGCAGGTGATGCGTCCACGATTGTTGCGTCCGCCGCTTTTCGCCTGGGGTTTGAGCAGAGATTTTTCCGGCGTGCTGCAGGTGATCTCTTCAAACTGATAACCCGTGCGGAAACGGAGGGTAGGGGTAGTAGGTTTATAATGTTTGATTCCCATTGTTTACTCCTATACTTCGAAATCGGCGATTTTGTCGCCTTCGCGCAGGGTTACGATCGCCTTCTTCCAATCCGGACGCTTGCCGGTGTAACGTCCCAGACGTTTCGGCTTGCCCATCATACGGATGGTATTCACTGCCAGTACCTTCACGGAGAAGATATGTTCGATGGCCTTGGCGATCTCGATCTTGTTGGCGTTTATCGATACCTTGAAGGTATATGTGTTGTTGCTCGCTAGCTGATTACCGGATTTCTCGGTAATGATCGGCGCGATGAGAATATTACGGGGATGTATCATTTGCTGAATACCTCCTCTACTTTTTTCAGAGCATCTTCGCTAAGGATGATGTAGCTGCTTTTCAGCACTTCATAAGCGTGCAGTGAATCAGCGCGGTCGGTCATCACGTCGGGAAGATTGGTGAAGCTCTTCACTGTGGGTAGATGATGCCCGTCGGTAACCACCAGTTTGCGTCCGCGATCCGGAGTAACCTTGCTGATGAACTGCATAGCCTGCTTGGTGCTGGGGCTGTCAAAAGCCAAACCTTCGATGATGAAGATACGGCCTTCGCGAGCGCGATCAGTAAGAGCCACTTTCAGAGCCATGCGCTTCTTGGTGCGCGGGATGGGGCGATACCAATCCTTCGGGAAAATGGCAAATGCCTTACCACCGTGTACGCGAACGGGTGAACGGCGCGTACCCACGCGGGCATTACCAGTACCTTTTTGCTTGAAAAGCTTCTTGGTGCTTCCCTGGGTCATGGCACGGTTCTTCTTTTGCACAGTGCCCTGACGCTGGTTGCCCATATACATGGTAATCACTTCGTGCAGCAGCACTTTGGGAGAGTTTACATCCACGTCGAATACGCTGACGGGAAGTTCCACTTCACCGATCATTTCGCCCTGGATGTTGAATTTTTTCGCTTTTACCACTGTAATCCCCCTATTGTTCCTTTTGGATAATCACCACGGAATTGCGATGACCGGGAACTGCACCCTTTATCATGATCAAGTTCCGTTCAATATCCACTTTCACCACGTCCAGATGACGGGTGGTGATCTTCGCATCGCCATGATGTCCCGCCATCTTCACGCCTTTAAATACGCGTGAGGGCTGGGCACATTGACCGATGGAACCGGGGCCACGGAATGATTCATGCGAACCGTGGGTTGAGATGAATCCGCCAAAACCGTGACGCTTCATCACACCGGTGTAACCGCGGCCCTTGGACTTCGCGGTAACGGTGACGGTTTGGTTTTCGCCAAACAGATCCACTTTCAATTCATCGCCGATATTAAAATCAGCAACCTTTTGATCGAAGCTGGGGCGGAATTCTTTCACGTGACGGTAATTTGCGCTACCGTGTTTCTTAAAATGACCCAGCATAGGCTTGGATACCTTGCGTTCCGGTATCTCTTCAAAGCCCAATTGCAGAGCCTGATAACCATTCTCTTCGATTGTACGCTTGCAGATCACTTTGCAAGGACCAGCCTGAATCACGGTAACCGGAATCACCTTGCCGCTGGCATCAAAAATCTGCGTCATACCTATTTTCTTTCCGATAAGTCCGATCATGCTTAGCTCCTGGTATTTGCCTTGATCTCCACATGAACGCCCGCAGGCAGACTGAGCTTTTTCAGCGCATTTGTAGTCTGCTGGGTAGGATTCATGATGTCAATCAAACGTTTGTGAACCAACATCTGGAATTGGTCTTGTGATTTCTTGTCGGAATGGGGTGAACGTAAAATCGTGTATATTGTACGATCTGTGGGAAGCGGAATCGGACCTACTACTTTGGCTCCGGTGTTGCGTGTGCTTTTCACTATTTCCGCTACAGATTGATCCAATAAACGATGGTCATAAGCTTTCAACTTGATCCGAATACGATTTTCCTGTTTACTCACTGGAACCTCCACTTTGAGGACACACTGCGCCAAAAATCGATACAGGAAGCTGGATATAGCTCCGCTTCGCAATCTCGGGGATGTGCCTCCGGCTGTTTATTAAAGTTTGTCGGCCACTGCTATTGCAGTAACCACCACGATACTCGGTCTGAGTATCCTGATAGTAGGATATCATTATTCCTCCTAAAGAACTATAAGCCCCTGCGAAATATGGGACTTGTGCTATACGCTTTTTGCGTATTTACATTATTGTGTCAAAAGAATATGGGAGGCTATATCTGTCAAATAGTTTTTTAGAGTTTTCAGGTATTCAGGTTTCCGGGTTTTCAAGTTGTCGTAAGGTGCGAGCCATAGTTGCATTGTGTCGATAAGGGACAATCGAGCCTCAGAATAATCAGTCCAATCAGTTCCATCAGTCAAGTCAGGTTTCTATCCCAGGGGTTTTCAGGTTTCCGGGTTTTCGGGTTATCAAGTTTTCAGGTTGTGCGGGGTGCTTGGTGCGAGGTGCAGATACGCTTGGTGCAGGATGCGACAGCGCCCCAATTATCAATTCTCAATTGCCAATTCTCAATTAAATCCGCGTGCTCATTATTAGGAGGTAGCGTTTCTTTCACTGGAGCTGTCGGAGTCCAAATTGATACATGGCCAGAATAAACCTTGACACAGCATTACTTCATCTTGTTCAATGTGTTACGGGAGAATGATTATGGAACACACTAGTTGGATTGAATTAAATCAGAAGGCATTGGCGAAAAATCTCTCTTTCCTGAAACAGCGGATTGGAGATCATTGCGTTTTTGCTTCTATCATCAAAGGAAACGCTTATGGACACGGGATAGAGCAGTATATTTCGCTGGCGGAAGCCAGGGGAATCAATCTCTTCGCTGTCTATGACGCTTATGAGGCCTATCGCGCCTGGAGTGTAAAAAAGCCAGAAACAGAGCTAATAATCATGGGAATGTTGGATAAAAGCCAGATTGAATGGGCGATCGTCAACGGCATTGCCCTTTTTGTGTTTGATACCGACCGCCTGTATGCCGCCATCGAAACAGCCAGGAAACTGAAGAAGAAGGCTCGGATCCATATTGAACTGGAGACAGGTTTGAACCGTACTGGTCTGGATGCTGATGATCTTGCCACAGTCATCCCCCTGATAAAGAAGCATAGCCGCTATCTATCTATATGCGGAATCTGCACGCATTATGCCGGTGCCGAAAGTATCTCCAACTATCTGCGTATCCAAAACCAGATCAAGCTGTTTCGGGACTATTGTAAGAAACTCAAGAAAGCAGGAATTACCGCACCGTATCACAGTGCATGTTCAGCCGCAGCTCTCACATATCCAAACACGATCATGGATATGGTGCGTTTCGGGATTGCCCAGTATGGTATCTGGCCCAGCATGGAGACCAAAATGCACAACCTGCTCTCAGAAGAATCCGCCTTCAAGCGCAATCCTCTGAAACCTGTGCTTAGCTGGAAAACCAAAGTTATGAGCCTCAAAACCGTGATGCAGGGCACCTTTGTAAACTATGGAAACGCATATCTGGCAACCAATAAGATGCGCCTGGCCACAATTCCTGTGGGATACCATCACGGCTATAGCAGAAGCCTCAGTAACACTGGGCATGTGCTGATCAGAGGGAAAAAAGCCGATGTGGTGGGTATGGTGAATATGAATATGTTCATGGTGGACGTTTCCCGTGTGCCAGGTATCGGGGTGGGTGATGAGGTGGTATTGATTGGCAAACAGGGCGATCTGAGCATCAGTGTGGCTTCCTTTTCTGAAATGACCAAGATGGTTAACTACGAGATGTTATCCCGGCTTCCCTACCAGATCCCCCGTTATGTAGTGTAGTCCACAGTAGCGGCACAATTACACTGCTCCATGGATTTCGTGAGTTTTCCCGGTGGAACCGGTGAAACGAGATGGATCACCTTCCCCTCCAGGATATACAATGTGGTATTCACTCTGCAAGGAGGCTCTATCTGTACACCTCAACTGTTCACTTTTCACTTTTCACTTCACTTATCACTTTTCACTGTTCACTGCCCCGTCCTCTCTCCCGCGCCTCTTGTATGCCCCTCCTGCAGTTCTTGAACCACGCTCAGGAACTTCAGCAGAAATAGGCTAGTGACTCACAAGACAGCGTAGCCCACGTAGAGTTGAGATAGTGATTATTAAACCAATCATACCTTGATTTCCAAGAGGATCTCAGAACGCACATTACTTTGTATAACACGGTTCCAACAACGATGCGTAGTGTCTCAAAGGTTGGTGTAAATTGGAGTCAGCCAGATGAAGAAAAAGGTTGAGCCGGATCCCACTCTTTGTTTTGATGGTTTTAAGCAAAAAACTAAAGAACAAGGAGAAGATCATGACTCAA
>JAGOKK010000122.1 GCA_017994635.1 Candidatus Cloacimonadota bacterium
ATCACGAGGAAGAAGTGCTGGGCGTGATGCAATTCATCAACGCGATGGACGATGAAGGCAACATCATCAGCTTCAGCGAAGAGCACAAGATCATGCTGCACTCGCTGGCTTCACAAGCCGCGATCGCACTATCCAATCGCAAGCTGATCGATGATCTGGAAGGCCTTTTGATGCAATTTATCCGCTCCATCGCCGTTGCCATCGAGCGTAAAAGCAAATACAGCTCCGATCATATCATGCGGGTGGCTATGCTTACTGAAATGCTGGCAGCAAAGATAAACGCTGCCTCCGAGGGGCACTTTGCCGATGTAAACTTTAGCCCCAACGAACTCAAGGAAATCTCCATGGCGGGATGGATGCACGATGTGGGCAAGATCATCACGCCGGAGTTTGTGATGGACAAAAGCCGCAAGCTAGAACGCATCATGGATGGCATCACTCTGGTGCAGGAACGTTTTGCCCGGCTTAAGCTGCTTTTCAAGCATTTAACGCACAAGCTATCATCCCCGGAGCTAACTGCGTTTATCCAGGAGCACATCCATTCCGAGCTTGATGCTGATGGCATCCTCCTCCATCTGGATGAAGCTCAGAGCTTTGTAGAAAAGCTGAATGTGGGTGGTGAGTTCGTCCCTGATGAGGATATTGCCCGCATGGAAGCCCTAGCCGCCATCGATTTTGAGTATGATGGGCAGCGCTACTATCTGCTGGACGAACTGGACAGGAAAAACCTTAGCATCAGAAGGGGAACTCTGAATAGCGAGGAACTCGACGTCATGCGTGCGCACGCCTCCATCACCTGGGAGATGCTCTCGGAACTCAGCTTCCCCAAAAAATACAAAAATGTGGCTTTCTACGCCTCCACGCATCATGAAACCCTGAATGGGAAGGGCTATCCCAAGGGTTTGGACGCGCCCAGATTGCCCTTGCAATCCCGCATGATAGCCGTGGTGGATATCTTTGAAGCGCTCACTGCTGCCGACCGGCCTTACAAAACCCCGAAGCCGCTCTCAGAAGCTCTGATGATCATGGCCAATATGGCAAAGGCTGGGCATTTGGATTTGGATCTGCTGGATCTCTTTATGGATAGCAATCTCTATCTGGAGTTTGCCCGGGACTACATGAAACCGGAACAGATCGATACGGTGGACATCTCACTGATCAAGAGTAAATACCGGCTTGGTTGATATCCCGCTCTATCTGGCTCCTCTGGCAGGTTACACCGACGCCGCTTTTCGCCGTCTTTGTAAGGACTGGGGCGTGGACTATCTGGTAAGTGAGATGGTCAGTGCCGACGGCCTGATCCGCGATTCACGTAAAACCATCGATTATATACGTTTCAGTGAGTATGAGCGACCCTTTGTGATCCAGCTTTTCGGTTCGGCCCCTCTGGTGATGGCAAAAGCCGCCGAGTTCCTGATTCCCATGAATCCAGATTGGATAGATATAAATATGGGCTGCCCGGTAAAGAAAGTGGTGAGGCGCGGTGCCGGATCCGCATTGATGAAGGATGTCCCCCGGGCTGTGGAGATGGTCAAAGAAGTGAACAGGGCATTGGCTGGCAGGATCCCAGTCTCGGTCAAGTTTCGTAGCGGGTGGGATAGTAACAGCATAAACTATCTCGATTTCGGCCTGAAAATGCAGGAGGCCGGAGCTGATCTGCTCTGTCTGCATCCCCGAACTCAGAAACAGATGTTTTCCGGGCTCAGCAATTGGGATCACATCCGGGAACTGAAGCAAAGGATCAGCATCCCCTTGATCGGTAATGGTGATGTGTCTTCCCTGGAGACTGCTCTGCAAATGAAGCAATGTACTGCCTGCGACGGCATTATGATCGGACGCGGGGCATTGGGTAAACCCTGGTTATTCAAGCAGATCAAACAATTCATCAGCCACGACAGCTATGATCCTATCACCAAAGGCGACCTATTGGATACCGCGCTGCGGCATCTGAAGTATGCCCTGGAAGATAAACGCGAAGACGTGGTGGTGCGGGAAATGCGCTCTCAGCTCTGTCACTACAGCAAAGGCTTACCGGGAGGCGCGGAACTGCGCAATACGATCAACCACTGCCATAGCGCGGACGAGATAAGGTTACATCTACTAAGTTTTTTCTCTTCATACCCTGTAATGTGATTGCGCCATCCTGGAGCGTATTCTTCGAGACAGCACCCTTACTAGCTCTGTGGGACAGTCAAGATGGAACACAGGTATCATGATCCCCATATATGCCACTATTTGTTTTCCCGATAGCAATTGGCCCTATATTCAATACTATTGCTGCTATGCTCTCTCTTCCGGAACAGGTGGTGCCCACTGACATCACAGATTCCACCTGTAGGCCACCTGAACCCCACCCGAACTGGATTCAGGAGGAGTTCAGGAAGGGTTCGTGTGGAGTTCAGGCCAGAAGGGGGACAGAGTAAGACCACTAACAGGGGATATGTCCATACCGGGCTGATTGAGGCTTTGTCAACAGCCTGCCCTCATGGCAAGAAGCTCAATTGCTCGCAGTCGCTACGATTGTCCAGCTTCCCAACTCCGATCCCGATTAAGCGCACCTTGCGTTCCGCGTCCCAATTTCCCACCAGAAGCTGTTCCGCATACTGATACAGGAGCTCCCGTTCATTGGTGATCTCCGGCAAACATATACTGCGGGTGATAATCTCAAAATTATCATACTTTAGCTTCAACACCAGATTCTGCCCCTGAATGTTTTTGAAACTCATGCGGGTAGCTAGTTTATCGCAAAGGCGTCGAAGCTGTTCCAGCAGTTCCTGCATATCACCGATATCCTCGTAAAAAGTACTTTCACAAGAGATTGATTTCGGTTCCCAACTCGTTTGCAATTCCCGTTCGTCGATACCCCGCACCACATTGTAATAAAACAATCCAGCCTTGCCAAAGTGTTTGATGAGTTCCTTTATGTCTCGCTGATAGAGGTCTTCCCCATTGTGAATACCCATCTTTTTCATACGGGCGGCCGTCACTTTACCTATGCCGTGAAACTTACCAATGGGCAGATGAAAAAGAATATTCTGCACATCCTCGGGATTGATCACAGTAAGTCCGTCCGGTTTGTTCATGTCCGATCCGATCTTCGCCAAAAACTTGTTGTAAGAAACCCCGGCAGAGCAGGTTAGCTGAGTTTGCCGAACTACTTCATCCTTTATCCATCTGGCGATGAGGGCGGGATCGCTCTCCCCCAGCTTGTTTTCTGTCACATCCAGATAGGCCTCATCCAAGCTCATGGGCTCTACTTGCGCGGTAACCTGATAGAAGATATCTCTCACCTGGCGACTGATATCTTTATAGAGCTGGAAGCTGCTATGCACGAAAATACCCTGCGGACATAGCTTCCAAGCCTGATATGAACTCATCCCGCTGTGCACGCCATACTTACGTGCCTCATAGGAGCAGGTGGATACCACTCCCCGGCTGTGCGGCGAACCGCCCACGATCACGCATTTACCCTTTAGCGAGGGATTCTCGCGGATCTCGATCGCAGCGAAATAGGCGTCCATATCGATGTGGATGATTTTCTTCATGGGCGCTATATCGCAGACAAGGACTCTGTAGTCAAGCAAAAGAAGGTATTGTACCGCCATTTATCCGCAAGAATTGCTTTCAGACATGCGACTATAGCGATGGGAATCATCATATTGGGTCTTTATATTCCAGCCAAAGTTGCGCTTCAGGGAGTGCTCTGTCACACTATAATACGCTTGATACTAACTATTCTAATTTTACTTGCATCCGGAAAAGGATCTGAATTTTCGGTGTTGACCAGAAGACGGCATAATATCTCTTGACACTTCCGATCAAGTCTCAAAATATGGCACCATCTTTGTTAAGGTGACGATACTGCTGTCTGAAATCGTATCTGCAGGAATTGAATTGGTGTTGATGAACAGGTCATATTCTTACTAATAAGCTGGTGATACCGGCGATAAAGTAAAGGAGATCTAAAATGATCAAGACACATCAAGCCCCCCCCCCTAGTGGCAATGCGTTTCTTTAAAGCACTGCTGTTCTCTCTTTTTATCCTTACTCTCAGCTCAGCGTGGGCAACTTCGCTGTATGTTGATGACGATTCTACCGCCCTCAATCCTGATGGGTCCGAGGAGTATCCATTCCCTACCGTGAACGACGCCGTGGCACGAGCATTGGGAGACGATTCAGTAGATGATATTGTCATACTACCCGGAGTGTACATCGAGAACATTCAGCTTATAGGCTTTCCCCGTGACCTGACTTTTAGGAGTACTTATGACCCAGAGTTGAATAGTGAAGAGCTGATTGATAATACGATAATCGAGGGCAGGGAAGGTTGTTTCAAACCGGTAATAACAATTAATGATTGTTTGGGACGTATTTCTATTTGGGGCTTAACCATTAGAAATGGCCTGGGTTTGCCAATTGAGGATACCACCAACCCCAATCGTTGGATGCGTGGTGGAGGAATCTGTGCCACCAGTATGCAGAATCGCAGCCAAGCGGTTTCTATTGGTTGGTGTAAAATCCATGATAATTATGCATTCTGGGGAGGTGGAATATACGGCGATCACACTAGTTTCAATATTCATAATTCAGATATCTTC
>JAGOKK010000029.1 GCA_017994635.1 Candidatus Cloacimonadota bacterium
TCTGGAACGGCACCGATAATAGCGGATCTGCCGTTACCAGCGGGGTCTATTTCTATCGCCTGACCACCACCGGTCACAGCGAGACCCGCAAGATGATGCTGATGAAATAGGATACTCCCCAAGGATATAAAAACCCGCGGCTACACACCGCGGGTTTTCTTTGTGATTATCAAAAAGGTGGAGGATCAGAGTTTCAGGGCTTTGCACAAAGCCTTGTGTTTCCCGCCTTTGAGCATCAGAAAGTATCTTCCCGCGGGGCATTGATTGCCCAGATCATCCTGGCCATCCCAGGTGTAAAGCCAGTTCCCGACACTCTTGTGCCCCAGAGCAATGGTACGCAAAGCTTGACCACGCTGATTGTACACAGTGAGTGCCACATCTGCAGCTTCCTTTACGCTATAGGCTATATCCACCTGTTGGTGGAAGGGATTGGGAGAGCTTTTTAGAGAAATCAAGGGAGGAATGGAGGCATCACAAACGGACGTAGCGCTCTGCACCGACCAGTTCATATCCTGCGCGATGCTGTCGGAGGAAGCCACCTGGCAGCGCACGGTGTGATCTCCCGCTACGGGGAAGGTAGTCTCAAAGAGGAAAGAAGTCTCGCTCTGGAGTTCATTATCCACATACCAGGTAAAGCTAAGCTCCGCAGACTGAGTATAGGCTTCGCAGACGAACATCTGAGGAGTGACTGTATCCAGCACTATAACTTCATCTTCCGGAGGATAGATCTCTCCAATGGTGAGATCAAGCATGCGTACCTGGTAGATATCGACCGGGATAATGGGACGGTCATTCGCGTCAGTCAGCACAGATCCGATGCCCAGAATATACTCCAGTCCTTCGATGCATTTACCAAATACTGCGTAACCGCCATTCAAATGAGGTGTGGGGGCTAGAGTGAAATAATACTGGCTGCCAGCGCTGTTTGGGGCGGAGGTTCTCGCCATCGCCAGAATGCCCGCCTCATTGTGGTTCAAAAGAGGACTGATCTCGTCGGGGATGGTGTAGCCCGGTCCGCCGGTGCCAGTGCCGTTCGGACAGCCATCCTGAATCACAAAACCATCGATCACTCTGTGGAATATAAGGTTGTTGTAAAATCCGGAATTGGCCAGATCGCGAAAGTTGTGCGCGGTGATGGGCACTATTTCATCGTAAAGCTCGGCAGTGAAGGAACCCATGGAGGTGTGCCAGCGGGCAAAAATGCGGGCAGACAGCAGCCCAGGAACCAGCAGGCAAATACATAAAAGCAAGCGTAATGATCTCATAATATACTCCTATCTTTGTGCTTCAATGGCTGCTTTGGCGGCAGGAACCTGTTCATAGAGCCATTTATTGTGTTCGCAGGGGAAATCCGGGCACGGAGCGCAGGAAGAAAAGCCTTTGGCCTCCACACAGGCGCGGATGGGGCACATATCGCACCAGGTAAAATGCACCTGACCTTCCATGCAGCCTTCACAGGTAATGTCAGCAGCGGTAAACTCCCTCCCATACATCTGGGTCCAGCGAATCGCAATATCTGCCTTGCGGGCTTCATCTCCCGCCAGATATGCTTCGCGGCATTCGCAGGAAAAACAATCCAAACCACAAGCAGAGATTAACTTCGGCATCATATCTCCTCTATCGCATTTTCAGGCTCCACAGTGATCACCCTGAGCCTGATACCTATATCCGGGAATTAGTTCTGGCCGTCAAGATAGTTTTTTAGGGCGCTGAGCGCACGCTCGCTAAGCTGTTCCCTTTTTAGCTTTTTCTCTCTTGGTTCATTTGTGAGAGGTGGCAGGATGCCAAAATTGGCGTTCACGGGCTGAAATCCGCGCTTGTCCGGGATCGTGATAAGTCTGCGCCAGAGCTGACCCAGGATGGTTTCTTCGGGAAGCAGGGGCAGGGGGTCGGCCAGCAGTCTGGCACAAAGTAAACCCGAGGCGATGCACTCCACATAGCCCTCCACTCCGCTGAGCTGACCGGCAATCCAAGCTTCCGGGCGCTGAATCAGTTCCAGATTGTGTTTCAACAGCTCCGGACTATTCAGATAGGCATTGCGATGGATGGAGCCAAAACGCAGGAAGGTAGCATGCTCCAGGCCGGGGATCAGACGAAAGACCCGCTTCTGCTCGGGGTAACGCAACATAGTCTGGCAGCCTACGAGATTGAAGGAAGTGCGATGTGTGTTTTCAGCGCGGAGTTGCAACACAGCGAAGGCTTTCTTGCCGGTGAGCGGAAGCTCCAGACCCATGGGGCGCATCACACCATGGCGCAGTGTGTCCTTGCCCCGGCGGGCCAATTCCTCGATCGGCATGCAGTTCTCATAGAAACTGAATCTATCCCCACTGAAAAAGGCATTCTCAAATTCATGCGCTTCATGCTTTTCCGCGCTCACCAGAGCATCTACAAACCGATAGTACTGCTCCCGGTCAAAGGCGCAATTCAGATAATCAGGCTCACCTTTGTCGTAGCGGGCTTTGGCGTACACGATGTCATAATCGATACTATCCGCTTCCACGATGGGCGCGATGGCATCAAAAAAGAAGAGCTGATGTGAACCCAGCAGATCCTGTAAAGCCTGCATCATGGCATCCGAGGTGAGCGGGCCAGTGGCGATGATCACCTTTCCGGCAGGAATATGGTTGAGCTCTTCGCGGATCAGCGTGATTCCAGGCGTGGCTTCCAGGGCTTCATTGACCCTTTGGGAAAAAAGTGTACGATCGACCGCCAGAGCGTGACCCGCAGGCACAGCACAGCTATCGGCAATGGTCAGGATCCGGGAACCCAGGAGTCTCAATTCAGCTTTCAACAAGCCAGCTCCCGTATCCAGACGGATGGATTTGAAGCTATTACTGCATACCAATTCCGCCGGGAGAGCCGTTTGATGCGCAGGGGTCTGGGTGTGAGGGCGCATTTCGTACAGCCGGACCTCATATCCGCGCTCAGCCAGTAGCAAAGCGGCTTCGCAGCCAGCCAGTCCGGCGCCGATGATGCTAACGACGGGAGTCACACTTCCCGCTTGATCATCGTGATATAACCATCCAAATCCTTGAAGCCCAGCGATCTGTAAAGGTGTCTGGCTGCGGGATTATCCTGGTGTACTTCCAGCTTTGCCTGATATCCAGTTGCCCTGGCAATAGCCAATGCCTCGTTTAGCAGAGCCTTGCCGATGCCCCGGTTCTGATATTCCGGCAATACCGCCATGTGATGGATGTACAATCTGCGGAAATCGTGATTTACCCATGCTGCTCCGACCACTCGCTCATCTTCAATGCAGTAGAGCAAGGTGCCGGTGTTGTCCAGATTGTGCCGGATGGATTCCAGGCTGTCTGCCCGGGCAGGATTGGTGATCCCCGTAGCCTGCCATACCTGCATAATCTGAGCGTAGAGCTCCGGACTCAAGCTTTTAGTACGTGTGATGCAGCTCATGCCATGATTCTCCTGAAGATGTCTGCCGGACGGATGAAGCGAAACACGGTGTCGTAAACAACCTGATAGAGCAGGGTGGGGTCGTCATCCACCATCAGCATGAAGCGTTCCTGATCCACCTTTGCAAAGCTTAGCTTTTTGGTATTACCCTGGACGTCAGTGATCCACACTTCGCAATCGGGCTTTTCAAAGGCCTCACGCAGATGGGGCAATCTACCATCGGCAAAGATGTAGGTGCGCATATTTTGCAGGATGCTGATGATCTTGACCAGGGCAAAATTGTCGAAAGGCACCACAAAGCTTTCTTCAGGGCTGGTAAAAGTCCATTGCGCACCGTCCCGGGTGAGGGTAAACTCCCCATTGGTGTGACGGGAGCGTACGCTGCGCAGATCTTCTTCAAAGTATCGCAGGATCAAGGGATTGCGCCAGATGGCAAAATCGGGTCCGAAGTGTTGTACCACTTTGCGCTTTACCTGAAAGACCTCGCTGCCATTCTCGAAACAGAAGTAATCCCAGGCATTGCCCAGATTGCTAAAGAGCACATGGGCACTCCTGGCTCCCGCACTCACGCGGACATGCAGCGTATTTTCGTCATCCAAGCGATAGCTCTTTCTGGCGTCAGCTACCCTGCTCATCGGAGTAATGGGATACTCTGCTGCCAGCACTTCGGTAAAGAATCTCTCTACTTGCGTGGAATCCGCATCCCATACAAAGGGCTTGGGGATGATCCATTTACCGTCTTTGAGGGTAATCTCTACGCGTTCGGCGGCGTTCCAGACCTCTATCTTATCCACTTTGTCAGCATTGAGGTCAAAGATGCGGCGTGTCCTTTCTTCTGGAGCCCGAAGCCTCAAAAAATAGTAGCCGAGTAGTAAAACCAGCAGGATGATAGCGGAATAGATGAGACGCTTATTCATACATGAACCTCACTCGATACTTGCGCCGCAGAGCTCTGATGATCCCCACGATAATCAGGATCAAGGCGGGCAAAGCAATAGCCACGGTCTTGGCCACTGTCTTGATATTGTTTTCGATCCTGGCCATATCACCCCAGTTGATGCCCAATCTTTGCATAAAGCGCGGCACACTGAGCGAGGAGGTACCCAAATGGCGAGAACGGATCCGGATCATATCCTCCCGATCGGACAAGAAGTCCAATGCATTGAGGATAACGTAATTCCGGTCGTTGTAAATCTCTCTGTCAGTATCGATCACCAGTTCTTTATCGCCAAAGAGAACCATCTGCATCTCCGGAGATTTAGCCACAAAGCCCGGATCGCTCTGAGCGCGCAGTGAATCGGCAAAGAAGCTATCAAACTGGCCTTTCAGCAGAGCTCCGGCAACGATCGATCCGGCGTCAAAATCCTCCACAGAGGTATCATAAAAGAGATCCTTCTCGATCTTAAACTCGGGATATTCCATCCAGCCTGAATAGATCGAGCTCTGCAGGATGGGCTCGAAGGAAACGCCCTTGCGTCCGCTAAAAGAAACTCCGCTTGCCAGATAAAGTGAGATGTTGTCGATATTTTGGGTGATGGGATGATCGCTGCCACGCAGTACCGGATACATGGGGTAATTGGCCATCACGCCCAGCCCAGTCTGGCGTTTATCGCAATACATATCCAGCAGCACATCCTTGCTCAGCACAAAGCCGTAGTGCTCCAGCATCTTGATCAGATTTGTATCGAGGGCATAGAGGTTATAGCCGTCTGTATCGATGCGATCCTGCAGGAATACCGCATGACCGCCCTTCATCAGATATTGATCCAGATGGTAGAGCTGATCATCCGTGAGGTTTCTGGCGCTGCCGGTGAAGAGCAGAGCGTCCACATCCTTGATTTCCTTCTTCAGATCAGAATCATGAATGGCAAAATTGGCCCTCAGATTGCGCTCAAAGTAATTGGTATTAAAGTCATAATAGGTGGTATCGCGAAAGACCGCGATCTTGGGAAGAGTGTGCTGGGCGATGCTCTGGATGCGCTGGGTGAGTTCATACTCCAGCCTGGCTTCAGTTTTGGGCACCAGGCTGATGGATTCCACTTTGCCCTGATACTCAAATATGGCTCCGAAGATCACTTCCTTGCTGGTCATCTGGTCTTTGTCGTAGGTCTGGAAACGCATCACAGAGATGTTATTGGCATGAGCCATGGCAAAGAGATCATCCCGGCTAAGGTTGCGCACAAACTCGTAGCGGAATTTGCCCCTCGAGACCATCTGATATTCGCTTAGCAGATCCCGCAAATAGCGGCTGAGGGAGTTCAGCTCTGCCGGTAAATCGTCCGAAGCCAATACCTTCACCACCATCACGTCTTCCAGACTGCGCATAGTGGCTTTACTCACTTTGCTGAGGCTGTAGGCCTTCTGAGCAGACAAATCCACGCGTAGATTCAGGTATGATACCACCAGTAGTACGGCGATCACGATGCCTATCCTGATGGACAGGTTGGAAAGGATACCAAAAGTCTTCTTCATCTTCAGCGCTCCTGCATCATGTTTTTGGATTGGAGGTTAAACTCCGCCAGGAAAGCGAAGATGAAGATGATGGCGACAAAGAAGAGAAGATCTTTGAGATCCAGGACACCCTTCATGAAGTTGGCCAGGCGATATTCAAAGCTGATGTATTGTAAGATGCGCACCAGGGGTAAAGGCACTATGGCCATGATAAACCTCAGCACGTAGAAAAAGGCTGAGATGGTGAAAGCGATCACAAAGGCCACCACCTGATTGGAGGGCAAACTGCTGGCAAATACGCCAATGGCAGAATACGCCGCGCCGGCAAAGCTGAGTCCGATGAAGCCGATGATCGCAGCGCCGATGTCGATCCCTTCTCCCAGGACGGCGATGATAACGAAATAGACCACGCTAAAGGCTATCAGGGTCTTCACTTGCATCACCGCGGCGAAGATCTTGCCCCACACTATGTGGCCGAGTCGTATCGGCATAGTGGATAGCAATTCCAAAGTACCGCTGCTGCGTTCTTTGGCGATGCTGCCCATAGTGATGGCCGGCACGAAGAAGATGAAGAGAAGGTGCATAAAGCCGTATAGACCGCGCATTTCTGCCAGGGCGACCTTGAAGATCGTGGTGGAGAAAAAGACCCCGGTGATCACCAAAAAGAGCACGTACACGATGTAAGAGGTGATTGAGCGCAGCGCCAATTCATATTCCTTTTTTGCTATAGTCCAGATGGCTCTCATTGTCTTTCCTCCTCCGCTGTGTCATCAGTCTGCGCTTCATTATCGCAGATGGCAGCTATCCCGGGTACATCCTCTATCTGCTCCGTATCGGCAATACCTCTATCAGCAGGTAGAACCAGAGTAGGGCTTTGGTCGGGTTCCAGAGTGAGCTTATGAAAGATCTCTTCCAAGCTTTTACGCTCGGTATGCAGGGTCAGGATCAGCCAGCCGTTCTCGGCCACATAGCGCGCCAGATCGTGCTTCACATCCAGGTTTGAGGCCACTCTCAGTTTCATGCGGCAATGATCGCCCTCGTGGATTTCCTCCAAAAGCTGAAGCTCAGGATAGTAATCCACAAACTCATGAATATCGATATTTGCCCCTTCCAGCTCCAGATGCAGCAGGTGATACTCGGCCAGGTATGCATCAAGATTGCTGATACTATCATCCACGATGATCTTGCCTTTGTTGATGATCAGCACGCGATCGCAAAGAGCCTGAACTTCCTGTAGGATGTGTGAAGAGAGAATCACGGTCTTCTCTTTGCCCAAAGCCCGGATGAGTTGGCGGATTTCGATGATCTGATTTGGGTCCAGACCGCTGGTGGGTTCGTCCAAAATGAGGATTTCAGGATCATGGAGAATGGCTTGCGCCAGACCCACGCGTTGGCGATAACCCTTGGACAGGGTACCGATCTTTTGATACTGCACTTCTTTCAAGCCGCAGCTTTCGATCACGAAGAGTTTACGCTCCCGAAATTGCTGATGAGTCATTTTGCGCAATCTGGCCACATATTCCAGGGCTTCCACCACGATCATATCCTCGTACAGCGGATTATGCTCCGGCAAGTAGCCGATCTTGGCGCTGGCTTGGATGGGATTTTCAAAGATACTCTGGTCATCGATCAGGATGGAACCTGATCCGGGCTGCAAATAGCCCACCATCATCCGCAAAGTGGTGGTCTTCCCGGCTCCATTGGGACCCAAGAAACCCGTGATGTTACCACTGGATACACTGAAGCTGATCTTATCGACAGCTCTGATTTCGCCGAAATTACGGCACAAATCCTTTATCTCGATCATGTGTAAAACACTCCTAAAGTTTAGTACATCATCATTCCGGCTTTTACTCCCGATGACGGCTCTTTTAGCGAGATCACGTCACCTTCGGCAAGCCCGGATATGACTTCCACCATCTGAAAATCGTTGGCTCCCAGCTTCACGACTGTGGCCACCAGCTCAGGCTCGGCCGCTTTGGGCCCCATGGCCTTCTTCTCTTCCGGTTTCTTTGTCTGATCTGATTTTTCCGCGCTGGGCGCTTTTGCCGCGGGCTTTGGGATCAGATAGACGATGTCCTGATTGTTTTCATCTGCAAAAACCGCTCCAATCGGCACAACAATTACGTGCTCACGGGTATCGCCAAGGATGCTCACTGCAGCCGTCATGCCCGGTTTGACCTGCTTTCCCGTGGCATTGATGCTAATCTCCACGGGGAACACTTTGGCGTTATTTTCGGTGATCGCCATTGGGGCAATCTTCACAATCTCACCGCTAAACTCCTCGTAGGGAAGTGCGTCCAGCTTGATCGTGCCCTGTTGTTTCAGTTTAAACTTGGCGATGTCCACTTCGTTTATATTGGATTTCACGATCATACGGTTCAGATCGGCAATGCGCATCACCACCGTCCCTTCGCCGTAGCTATTGATGCTGGAAGATACCATTTCGCCTTCATTTACGCTACGTTCGATCACTGTGCCGCTGGCTGTGGCGAAGACATGGGTCACCTTGCCTGGCACGTCCAGATCGCGGATCATCTCATATTGGCGACTGGCTTGTTCAAACTGGATTTCAGCGTTCTTCAGTGCGTCCTGACCGTGGTCAAAATCGCTCTGAGAGATGTAGTTATTGGCCAGCAAAACTTGATTGTCCTGGTGATCTTTGCGCGCTTTGGCTAGGGTGATCTCTGCCAATTGCAAGGTTGCCTTGGTATTGAACAAAGTATTTGCCTGCACGTAGTCCGGCTCGATATCGGCGATGATTTGTCCGGAGGTCACAAAGTCGTTTTCGTCCACGTAGAACTTCACGATCTTACCCGAAACGCGGGACTTGATAGCCACCACAGTTTCCGGTTGCAGTTCGCCGGTGATCTCGATCTTGGAATCTATATTGCCGTAGGCTACAGTATGCATGGTTGCTGCCGCTGAAGCATCGGCAGGATTTTTGGCCTTGGCCTTGCCGCATCGGGTCAGCACCACTGCCACGATCACGATCAATAGTACGGCTATGATGATTAGGGTACGTTTTTTACGCATAAATACCTCACTGGCGTTTTCACAGAGAACTGAATACGCAATGGTTTTTGGGGGCTGCTATATGTCAATTGAAAAGTGATAAATGTTTTACACACTATCGGAGAGTATGATGCTTTATCGCTTGCCCTTTACCCACATCTGGTTTCCGTAGATTAGCCAGGCACCGTTGTCACGATAGAGGTATGAGAACCATCCGCTGCTCTCAGGTTCGTTGTACGTGACGTCTTCAATGGAGGATTGGTAATGATCCCTGGTATGCGCCACAGCGTAGCGGTCGCCTTGAAACTCGATATATAGCACTTCGATATCCAGAAGCTGAAATCTGGCCATCCGATCCAGGATTTCCTGATTCAAATGCCAGACAATATTACCTTTGTGTAGATAGTCGTTATGCACCTTATCCAGTATGCCATACACGTTGCCCAGGTTAAAATCCAGCGACAGATCATAGAGTAGATCGCGAATCTCCTTTTGCGAAATGGTTTCGAAGGAATCATTATCGCAACTGCCCACCAGGAGCAGCATGATGATCAGGGAAATCAGGCCAAGATACTTCATTTCTCCAGTTTCAGATGAGCCAGGCACTCAATATGCCAGGTATTTGGAAACATATCAAAAGCAGATATGCTCTCCAGCTTGTATTTTCCCTCGCTCATCAGGATCTTCAGATCCCGGGCCAGGCTCATGGGAGAGCAGCTAAGATAGAGGATTTCCTTGATGTTGGCAGCCCGGATCGCCCAGAGAGCGCTTTCCAGCACTCCACTGCGCGGAGGATCCAGCACAATCACATCGGCGGGGAAATCGTGCATCACCTGTCCCAGGAGCTGCTCCGTCTTGCCGTGGACAAACCTGCCGTGTTCCACACCGTTCATTTCGGCATTCTGGCGCGCGTCCCTTACCGCTTCCGCCACTTCCTCAATGCCGGTGAGTTCGCCAATCGTGTCGCTCAAAGCCAGGCCAATGGCGCCGATGCCGCAATAGGCATCGATCAGCTTCACGCCGGGCTTTAGCCTCGCGCGCATCGCAGCCAGGATGTTTTCCATGCTACCGCTATTGATTTGCCAGAAACTGCGGTAGTGGATGCGAAAGGTGAGATCGCTGAGCTTGTCTTCCAGAAAGTCATCACCGTAGAGCAGCTTTTCCTCATTGCCGAGGATCACATTGCCCTTCTCACGATGGATGTTTTGCACGATACCGCTGACCGAGGGGAACTTTTCCGTGATCCCGCGAACGATGGTATTGGAAAAGGGTAAACGGGCAGTGCGGGTAACCAGGATCAACAGTATCTTGCTGCGGTCGCCATTGCAGCGCAGGCCGATGTGACGCAGGCATCCGCTGTGCTCAGATTCATTGTATGCCTCCACCTTGGCTTTGCGACACAGATCAAAGGTATATGCTGCAATCTCATCGAAGATGGGAGGATGATTGCGGCAGGCTGTATGAGGTATGATCTCGTGCGAGTAGCGGGCAAAAATGCCGTAATGCTCTGCACCCACAGGCATAAATACTTTATTGCGATAATGATAGGGCTTGTCAGAGCCCACGATGGGAAAGATCTCGGTGTGAGGCTGATACTGTCTGAAAAGCTCATTGATCAATTGATCCTTGTACTGCAACTGTGTGGGGTAATCCACCATCAGCCAGTCACATCCGCCGCAAGCATCCTCATTGCCAAAAGCCTCACAGCCAGGATCCTGTGTTCCCTTTCCCCGGGATTGATAGCTCTGTACTCTGGCGAAGGCATGATCCTTTTTTTCCAGGCTGATCTGCACATCCACCACATCGCCAATGGCGGTAAAAGGCACGAATATCGCCTTGTTCTCATGAAATCCAAGGCCCATGCCGCCCATGGCAATCTTTTGGATCTGAAGTCCCGGTATCTGTTTCATTATAAATTCCTTAGTCTTTCGATGCGATCCTCTACCGAGGGGTGAGTGGCAAAGAGAGATATCCTTTTCTTGTTATTGATCTTGGCCAGGGCAAAGCTATCCTGACGGTTTTCCGGCGCATAGTAACGATCTATCTTTTGTAAGGCGGCAATCATGTTTGACGCCCCGGTGAGCTCCGCTGCTCCCCGATCAGCGCGGTATTCACGGTAACGGGAATAATATGATACTGGGATCATGGCCAGAACCATCAGCACGTTTTGCAGCAAAATCACCACCAGGTAGTAACCCATGTAGCCCAATCCGCCGCGTCCCCGATCCCCCCGCATGGCAGAATCCAATACGGTGGCCACGATACGCGCCAAAAACATCACGAAAGTATTTACCAGACCCATCACCAGGGTCATGGAAACCATATCGCCTTCGCTGATATGGGTCATCTCGTGCCCTGCGACGGCGGCAATTTCATCGTTGCTAAGAGTCTGCAGCATTCCGCTGGAAAACGCCATCAGGGATTTGTTGCGGGAAGCACCTGTGGCAAAGGCGTTTACATCCCGGGAAGGATAGATCCCCACTTCAGGAGTGCTTAGACCACGTTCCCGGGCCAGAGCTGCCACCGTATCATATAGAAAGCGGATTTGCGGATCGGAGGAAGAGCCGTCGATCAACTGCACTTTATAAGCCCTTTTGGCCGCGAATTTACTGGTGTAAAGAGAGATCAGCGAGCCAGCAAAACCAAAGACGGCACACATGATCAGCAGCCCAGAGGCCTGCTGCATCCTGATCCCCAGTATCGCCAGAACAAAGCTGATCATGGTAAGCACCAGCGCGTTCAGCATGAAGTAGAATCCGATACGTTTGAATCCTTGCATCTTTATTTCTCCAATGTTATCATCATTTTGAGCAATTCTGACGGACGTGCTTTTCATGGCAAGCAAAATCTATCCAGGGATGTGTGGCAGGAGCGCTCCCCTCTTGTTACTTGGATTTATCCCGTACTCCTCTTGAACCCCACCCGAACTGGATTCAGGTGGGGTTCAAGAAGGGTTCGTGTGGAGTTCGTGCTGATAATGGGCACCACTCAACCCTGATGTAGAGACACAAACACACTCCCCCGATCTACGCAAAGCCATATATGGGCAAAACAATCATAGCTCACACCTGTAAGGGCTATCTTACGGTTCGCCCTGTAAAAGCCCTATGGGCGACACCATTCATAGCGAGGCTGCTTAAGACTTCATCAACGTCTTAATTACATGCATATGCATTATCGTTCAGTATAAACGAAGGCATAGCATCGAAGCCATACGTGATCAATGGCAATTGAAAATAATGCTGGAATAAATAAAATGGAAGAATGCCAGAAAGCAATGAGCACTTGACAAATCACGCCCCTTGCGATTCTTGGCATTGTGGATTGTTCCCTCTTGCGGGGACAAGCTGATATTAGCAAAGGACATAGCATGGAGCAAAAATACATTCGCAACTTCTGCATTATCGCCCATATTGATCATGGTAAATCGACCCTGGCAGACCGCTTTTTGGAAGCCACTCATGTGATCGGCAAGGGCACGGAAGTGGCACAACTGCTGGACAGTATGGATCTGGAGCGCGAGCGCGGTATCACCATCAAATCCCACGCCATCCGTATGGTGCACAAATATAAAGATCAGGATTATGTATTGAACCTGATCGACACTCCCGGTCACGTGGATTTTTCGTATGAAGTTTCGCGCGCGCTGGCATCTTGCGAAGGGGCCATCCTCTTGGTGGATGCGTCTCAGGGCATCGAAGCACAGACCATGAGCAATCTCTATCTGGCGCTGGACAACAATCTGGAGCTATTGCCCTGTCTGAATAAGATTGATCTGCCCAAGGCCGATGTGGAAGGCACCACGCATGATCTGATCGACATTTTGGGCTGTGATCCGGATGACATCAAACAGGTAAGTGCCAAGACCGGAATCGGCATCGAGGAATTGCTCGACGCCGTGGTGGAAAAGCTGCCTACACCCCAGGGTGATAGCGATGCTCCCACTCAGGCTTTGATCTTTGATTCATATTTTGATATGTACCGCGGCGTGGTGGTGCTGGTGCGCCTCTTTCAAGGCAGCCTGCAAAAGGGTGATCGCATCAAGCTTTTCAGCACTTCCCGGGAATACGAAATCGAAGAAATCGGCTATCTGGGCCTGAAGTTTCAACCCCAGAAAGAGCTCACTTCGGGCGAAGCTGGGTACATCATCGCCGGCATCAAAGAAGTGGCTGATGCGCGCGTGGGCGATACCATCACTCTGGGCAGAAAGCCCTGTGCAGAATCTCTGCCCGGATTTATGGAACCAAAACCGATGGTATATAGCGGCATCTTCCCCATCAATGGCGAAGACTATGAAAACCTGGTGGATTCTATCGCCAAACTCAAGCTAAATGACGCCTCACTGATCTACGAAAAAGAAAGCTCCGCCGCCCTTGGCTACGGCTTCCGTTGCGGCTTTTTGGGCATGCTGCATCTGGAGATCGTCAAAGAGCGCCTGGCTCGTGAATACAATATTCCCATCATCGCGACCACTCCCAGCGTTCGCTTTTTGATCACACTCAAAAACGGTACCGAAGTGGAGGTGCACAATCCCATCGATTTCCCCGATCCATCCAATATCGAGAGCATCAAAGAACCCTTTATGGAAACCGAGATCATAGTCCCCACGGATTTCATAGGCAACATTATGCGCCTGGCGCAGGAACGCCGAGGCATCCAGAAGAATATGCAGTACATCGACGAAAAGCGAGTGGCTCTGCACTATGAAATGCCGCTGATCGAGATTATCTTTGATTTTTACGACAAACTAAAGACCGTATCCCGCGGATATGCCTCGCTGGATTACACTTTCAAGGATTTCCGCGAATCACAGGTAGTAAAAGTGGACATCCTGATCAATGGCGAAAAGGTGGACGCCATGAGCTTCATCTGCCATCAGGATAAAGCGCACAACTGGGGTAAGAGCGTTACCGACACCCTTTCCGATGTGATCCCGCGGCATATGTTTAAGATCGCTCTCCAAGCCAGCATCGGGGCCAAGATCATCGCGCGCAGCACGATCAATGCGATGCGTAAAGACGTTCTGGCCAAATGCTATGGCGGTGATGTAAGCCGCAAACGCAAGCTCCTGGAAAAGCAGAAGGAAGGTAAAAAGAAGATGAAGGAAATCGGTAATGTAACCGTGCCTCAGGAAGCCTTTCTGGCCGTACTGAAGGCCGATAGGGACTAAAGCCCGATGAAACTGTGGCTTGCAACGCTATGCCTGCTGCTTGTAAGCCTGCCTCTGCCCGCCATCCGCATCGCCGAAATCAGAATGGACGCGGAGTCCATATCCGATCCTAACGCGCTGATAGCCGCCTCAAAGCTCAAAGTGGGCGATGAGTACGACCCCGATAGGGTATCGGAGGCCATTCAGAATATGCAGCGATATCTTGCTGAGAAGGGAGAATACTACGTATCGATCCCCAATCCCGAGCTGCAGGTGATCTCTGGAGACCAATTGTTGCTGCATTTTCGGCCCGCAATCCTGGTATCGGGATCCTCCACCCGTCTGCGCTATACAGGTCTGCGCCATTTCTCGGCATCCACCTTGCATGATCTGGCCTACACTTCCGCCGAAGGCGAATATCCCCTATCCCAGTTAACTCCCATCATGCAGCGTGTGGCGGACATTTATCACAGCCGGGGCTATCTCTTTGTGAGAGTCGAGCTGGATTCACTGGTGCTGGATGATGGTCTGTGCGCCTGGATCAGAGTGAATGAAGGCGCGCAATTGAACCCAAAAAAGTACCTGTTTCGAGGCAATAACATAACCCGCGAAAGCAGCATCCTGAAAAACTCCGGACTATTGGGGCAGAATCCGATCACTCCAGCCAAGCTGCTACAAGCAGAGCAGAATCTGAAGAGCAAGAGCTATATCAATGATTGCAGGATCATCCCAGTGGATTCCGAGAGCCTGCTGTTTGAGATCAGCGAAGGTAGGATGACATACCTGGAAGGGCTCCTGGGGATCAGCGAAGATGCCGGAAAGAGGAAGATTTCGGGTCTGCTAAATATCGATTTCCAAAATCTCTGGGGCAGCGACCGCGCCATCAATCTCTATTGGCGCAGCAACCCCAATCAGTACTCTGAATTGAGGTTTCGCTACCATGAATCAGGGCTGCCTTCTCTGCCCCTGGCTGCAGATTTTACCCTGGCCCGTAGCACGCAGGATTCGCTGTGGATCCTCAGTTCCGTCGGATGCGATCTGTATTACAAAAGCCTTTATCAAAAGTACGGCCTATCCTTTGCCATGCAATCGATCCTGCCCGGAACCTCGACTTCCGACGTGGAAGAATCCACTTCTCAGCGACTGGGTGCGTTTTGGAGCTATCAAAACACCATGGGCGAACGCATCCCCACCAGCGGTCTGGAATTGGACGCATCCTACAAATACATCCTAAACGAGGGGCCGGACAATGGGAGCTTGGAAGCGGGAGCTGCCATCTACAAACCCCTGAGAGGAAGATTCATCGCTCATCTTGCCCTGCGCCTGAAGGGCTATGAAAGAGAAAATGTGGCAGAGTATGAACTCTATCGCATGGGTGGATTTCGAACCTTGCGGGGTTTCCGGGAGGATGAATGGCGCAGTTCCCGGCTGGCCTGGATCAATTCCGAATTGCGCTATATGACGGGGCCTCAGAGTATGCTATATATCTTTTACGATCATGGCGTTATGCAAGATGAGGCACAAGAGCTGAAAGCGGATATTTTTGCCCTCGGAGCAGGCATCAGCATTGGCACAAAACTGGGTATAATGAGCTTGGGCTATGGGTTGCCATTTCGGGATAATGGCTTTGTAGACATAGGGTTAGGTATGGTTCACATGGGTTTGGACATCGCTATATGAAAAAAAAACTTGCCAAGAAAACCGCCCCCAATATCATGGCGCCATTATTACAGAGTATATAGTCGTGCGTAAGGACTGTGTGAAGGTTTGATAAGGCTTACAGCCTTTCGACCTTGCGTAAAAGCAACCGGCAATATTTTAAAACAACAGACCAAACAACAAAAAAAAACAAAACCTAAGTAAAACCCAATTAGAGGTATTGCTTATGGAGGAATCAATGAAGAAAGTTATCCTACTCACATTAATCGCTATGATGTTGCTCAGCATGCTCGCCATGAGCGCCTGCAAACCGAAACCCGCAGAAGAACCCATGGTCGAAGAAGCTCCTATCGAAGAAGCTCCCGTAGTAGAAGATACTACTGCTGTCCAACCTGCAGCTGAAGCAGCTCCTGTTACTCAGTAACACAAAGCTAACAAGTCAATAACAGTCCTTAAAAAACGGGCACCCTGGTGCCCGTTTTTTTTTGCGCTACATAGAAAGTCCTTGCCAATTTTATCCTGATCACAGAAACTGCCTCTCGTGAAGATACGCTAGGATCGACATCAGCCTCGTTCTCTGCTTATTTGTTTCACACAAAAGTATTTAAGGACAATGTAAATGAAAATACTCGTGATCAATTGTGGGAGTAGTTCGCTAAAGTATGAAGTGTATGAGATGCCCGCCGGCAAAAGCCTGGGTAAAGGCCTGATCGAACGCATTGGGCTGAATGATGCTAAAATCTCGCAAGACTATCAAGATCGTCACTACAGCTCTGTGCTGGATATTCCCGATCACGCTAAAGCATTCAAATGTATGATGCAGGCTTTACTGCACGATGGACTGGGCATTCTGGGCTCCATCGATGAGATCAAAGGCATCGGGCATCGCGTAGTCCACGGGGGCGAGCAGTATTCCCAATCCGTTCTGATCGATGACGAAGTGATCAAAGCCATAGAGGATAATATCGAGCTCGCGCCGCTGCACAACCCCGCCAATCTCACCGGAATCATGGAAAGCCAGAAGATCTTACCCGGAGTTCCCCAGGTAGCGGTTTTTGATACCGCCTTTCACCAGACCCTTCCCCCCAGCGCCTTCCTATACGGTATTCCCCGGGAGTTTTACGACAAATACCGTATTCGCCGTTATGGCTTTCACGGCACCAGCCATCGCTATGTGGCCGGAATTGCCTTACAGATGCTCAAACGAAGCAAGGATAATACCAACCTCATCACCTGTCATCTGGGCAATGGCGCATCCATCACTGCCATCCAAGCAGGGCAATCCGTGGACACATCAATGGGATTTACTCCCCTGGAAGGCCTGATGATGGGAACCCGTAGCGGTGATTTGGACCCCTCGATAATCTTTTACCTGGAAGAACGCGGCTTCGATTTCCACGATCTAAATAGTATTTTAAACAAGAAAAGCGGGTTATTGGGCCTGTCCGGCATCTCCAGCGACCTGCGCGACATTGAGGCAGCAGCCGACCAAGGCGACCTGAACGCTCAGGAAACCCTGGACACCTATGCCTACAGGATTCGCCGCTACATCGGTGCTTATGCCGCCAATCTGGTAAAGGTTGACGCCATTGTATTCACCGGGGGCATCGGCCAGAATGCCGTTAAGATGAGGGAACGCATCTGTGACAGATTGGAAAACGTGGGTATCCACATCAATCTGGATAAGAACCGTAAGGTGGGCGGAAAGGCAGGCATCATCTCCCAGCCTTACTCGCCGGTCACAATCCTGGTGATCCCCACCAATGAGGAACTACAGATAGCGCTGGATGCTGCCATGATCATCGATCCCGATAAAAGCGAAGTAGTGATATAACGTAATTAATCAAAACTCTTTAGGGAGCCGAAATGAAGAGAATCAGTATAGGGCTTTCACTGTTCATGCTCTGCCTTGGCTTGAGCGCTCTAACCGGCGTGAAAAGCATTCGCGCCGAGGATTACCATGAGGTAGCCGGCCGTCTGGTGTTTGATCTGGACAGCAACAGCACGTATTCTGCCCAACCGAGCAACGACATTCTACAGATCAGGATAGGGGACTTTGACAATGAAGACGCCAAGCGCGTCATCAACAGCAAGTTCATCCGCGAAGTAAGCCTGGTGCCCGGTGGTTTTAATGTGAAACTGGCCGCCGGCCTGCGCTACGAAAAGATGTACTTTGACGATACCAAACAGATCGTGATCGACCTTTTCACCAAGCCCACCAGCAAAAGTGGCCGCCTCACGATCGCCAGATTTTACAGCGACCGCGGCCGATATGCCAGTGCGGATAAAGCCTTCAGCGATTTGAACCGGGATTTCCCGGATAGCGATGACATCCTGTATCATTGGGGTGTATTGCTCAAGCGCCGCGGCAGCGCACGCGCCGAAGAGATCCTGGCCCGGATTCCCGCCTCCAGCTCCTTTTTCAAACAAGCCAGAAGCCTGATGGAAGGCAGCGATTACATCGCTCCGATCATGGTGAAACCCCGTCCGGAACTCACTGATGAAGAGGTTGAAGAGCAGCCTGAAGAACCCGCCCTTACCGATTCCATCAATCCACAGGAAGTCCCGATTGCGGTAACCCCCGTTACTACCTTCGAAGAGCAGCCCCGCTCCAGCTTCTGGAGCGCTATCATAGAGATTGCGCTGAGTCACTTTGTCCTGACTCTGGGCTTTTTTGTAAGCACCCTGGTGATCCTCAGCATCCTGATCTTTGGTTTCAAACAGAAGAGCAAGCCCGGTCCAAACGAAAAGGTTGGCTTTGAAGCGCTTAGTATGCGCCGCATTGTAAACCGCCTTCTGGCCGACGGATGGACTCACAAGGAGATCGCCAGAGAGCTGAAGATCAACGTCGATGAAGTTGCGCAAATAGCAAATCTAAACATCAACGAGCCGGAACCGATGATGGAAAGCCAAGTTCCTGATGATTATGAGGTGGAGGAACAAACCCAGGTAGAGGAAGCACAGACTCAGGTAGAGGAAGAGCTGCAGGATACGGAAGATAAGGATGAAGTGTGATCTGAAGCTCCTGCTTTTGCCGGTGCTGATCTGGTGCGTGGGACTGCATGCCCTGATGCCAGATAGTGATTTCATACCGGATATATACAGCAAAAGCTCATCCAGTCTGCTCTTTGATAATCCAAACTATAGTCCCGATTTCTTCCAGGATAGCGCTGAGGGGCTCAGTCATCCCTTCAGTTCACTGGATACATTCCAAAACAGTCTCAAAGAAGCATTTTCCTGGGGTGAGCCACACAACAATCTCATTTCCTATCGTCATACTCCCAGCGCCTTTAAGGCGGATGTCCAGTTCCTGGCCGGCTATGAGCGGAACTTCATCGAGGATCAGGACTATGACTTCCTGTATAAAGGCTGGCAGCTACAGGCTACCGTAGGCGAAAAGCTCAGGCTCTTTACGCATTGGTACAACGGCTCCTATTTCGGCGATCTCGACGCTGCCGAAACCGACTGCCTGGCTGATGGTTACATAAAACGCTTTGAAAAGCGGATCCAGCTGGATAATCTGAATGGCTACTTCAGCTATACAGCCCCAAACTATTCTCTGGCATTGGGACGGGGGCGTTTTCAGATCTCCCCCGCCATCAGCAGTAGCATCATCCTTTCAGACCGTGTGAATGATTACTCTTATCTGCTGGCAGAAGGCCGGGCGGGAGCTTTCAAACTGAGCATGTTGCATGGCGGATTGATGGCCGACAGCACGTACAGCATCTATGAAAACGGATTGCTGGACAGCCGCAATTACCCGGAAAAGTACATCGCCCTGCATCAGCTCTCCTACACACCAAATCCACGCTGGAAGCTGTATCTGGGCGAAAGCGTGGTGTATGGCAATCGTGCCCTTGATCTAAATTACCTCCTGCCCAATAGCTTTTGGCGCGCTGTGGAACACAATCTCTGGGATCGCGACAATGTATTGATCTATGCCTCGCTTACCCATCGGCCCAAAGCTTCGCTATTACTTTACGCGTCCGCTGCACTGGATGAATTTAGCTACGGCAGGTTCTTCAGTAACTGGTGGGGCAATAAGTACGCGCTACAGGGTGGAGTCTCACTTTCCAGCCCGGCAAATGAAAGCACTTTGGAGCTTACTGCCATTCGCCCATACACTTATGGACACTTTCAAAACCACACCATGTATTCTCACGATGGCCGCAGTTTGGGCTATGAACAGGGAGCCAATCTGTTCAATCTAAGCCTGGAAAACTCCCTCAAACTACGGGATTATCTGGACTGGACTGCACTTCTATCCTTTACCTATCAAGGCTCGGAAGGTGCAGATTGGCGGCTGAACTATCACGAAGTTTTCGCCGGGCAGATTGATGACGCCCAAGTGAAGTGGTTTGCCGGCGATTTATCTCGCGTGTACGGCATCACAAACACTCTGCGCTTTTCCCTCTTTGCCCATCACAAAATCCTGGTCGGACACCGCTCAGTTTACGACGACGAGTGGGATCATAGGGCATTTTGTGCCTGGCAATTCATCTATTAAGGTGCTTGATATGAGAAGTTTCGATCGTATGGAATGGCCCCGGCGCTTCAAGCTAAAGGGGAGTGTGCTGCTCCTGGTGGTCATCGGCATCATCCTCGGAGTACTGATCCAACACAAGGCAAATCGTGAACTTGCAGAGCAAATCGTGATCAGTGACCTTAGCTTCAATACTTGGGGGACGCAGTTTATCGAGCTGGGTTATGACATCGAAAACAAGAGCGATAAGCCCCAGACTCTCAAGCTTTTGGCAGAAGTGTGGGATCAAGACGATATCGAATTGGCCAGCGCCCTCTTTGAGATCGAAGTACCTGCTCGTACTCACCAAACCCGTTCCAAGATGCTGGACCGCCTCCATCGCAGCCTCCGGGAAGGCGAAGCTCCCAAACGCGCCAATGTAAAACTCTACCTCAGAAAAGTACTCTAAGCCCCTCATCCCAGATTTTACTTGCACTTCCCACTCCCGCGCTCTATACTGTAATCAGGACTGAATACGACAGACTCTGTCCCAAGGGACTTTGAAAGCCGGTCAACCCGGGTTTTGAATGCTTTTGGGACTTTTTTTGCAGCCCAAAACCAAGGAGTATATCATGACAAAACATATAGAACTGAATAGCGAACAAGACACCATCGACCTTGCTCATTACATCGCCCCACTCTTGGTACCTGGATCCGTGATCACTCTCTACGGAGATCTGGGTAGCGGAAAAACCTTCTTTGTGAAAGCCTTGGGAGCATTTCTGGGGGTACCGGATGAGATCGACAGCCCTTCCTTCGTGATCTTCAAAGAATATCACTGCGGACGCTTTCCCTTGTATCACCTGGATCTCTACCGTCTGAAACATGAGGACGAATTGCTGGATCTGGGATTGCTGGATATGCTGGAGGGCGGGATCACCGTGATCGAATGGCCGCAACTGGCCGAAAAGCTGCTGCCCTATCAAAGCTTGATGCTGAATTTTGGCTTTGATGGAGATAAACGCTTTGTGGATGTGAGTCCAGATGAAAAGCTGCAGGAAGCCTTCCTCTGATATGGATGAAGCATCAGTCGGTGATCGCGGTCACGACATATACGCTGCATTAGAACGAGCCATATTATTTACTTACAAGCAGTTATGAAGATAGAAAGAGTTACCGGGGACAGGAAGCAATACATGGATCTATTGTTGCTGGCTGACGAACAGGAAGACATGATAGATAAGTATTTGACTGCCAGCGACGTGTTTGCGTTATTCGATGATGATCTGAAAAGCATTTGCTGCGTAATGCCAGTAGATGACGATACCTGTGAATTGAAGAACATCGCGACCTACGAAAAGGATCAAGGCAGAGGCTACGGCAGCGCGCTGATCCACTACATCTTCAGATACTACAAAGGCACCTTCAAGACAATGCTGGTAGGAACTGGCGAGACACCGGCAATCCTGGCCTTTTATGAAGGTCTCGGCTTCCAGAGATCGCATCGTCTGAAGAACTTTTTTACAGACCATTACGACCACCCCATGTTCGATGGCGACATCCAACTGATTGATATGATATATCTTAAAAAGGATCTGAATGAGTAGCAATAATTTATAGGAGTTAGCTTGTGAAGAGACAATTTCGCTATGATTATCTGATCGTTCCCTGCTCAATATTTTGGGCCATTACCACGACGCTTCAAGTATCAAGTCCTCATCCATCCAGAGGGCTCATAGGCAACATAGTAATGGCGATGGGATTGCTTC
>JAGOKK010000030.1 GCA_017994635.1 Candidatus Cloacimonadota bacterium
CAGTAACACCACTGGCATCACCAGTGATATGGCGGCCTGTTCCGCCTTCGGGACGCACTGCGTAGCCCTGAGTAGCTGGTCCGGATGTGGCGATAGCGCCAATACCTTCAGTGAATCCGGGACCTGCAGCAGCGTTGAAGCTGGTTCCCCCGCCGGCTACAGCACCACCTGCGCCACCACCGCCATCGGTTCCTCTGCCTCTGCCACCGCGTCCGCCTACGGCAAAGCCTTCGACAGTGGTGACAATGGCATATTGGGCTGGGGCACGGGTTGCACTGGGATCGAAGTTACCCAGCATGCCGGAAAGACCGGCAGCGCCAGTTCTTCCGGCACCAGTTTGACCAGTGCCAGCAGCAGGCTTAGTGGCAGTCTCGCCACCTTCAGGTTCTTCGATTTCCACTTCGGCAGTAATGGCCGGAGCGTCAGTGATCTGCGGAGTTACTTTTTGTGCGTTCATGGTGAGAAGACGATCTTCCACTGAGGCATCGAACACCTGATCTTTCTTGAGGAATAGATCAAAGATCACAAGAAAGAGTACGGTGAGGATGGTCGCGATCAGCAAAATCGCCCGGTTGAACTTGGTTACAGGATCAGCAGTTGCTCTGGTGGCGCATTCTGCCACGATCTGACGTTGCTCATGGGTAAGAACGGCAACCCAGGGTTCGCGGTACTCAAAATCAACGTCCCATTCTTTGTGTACATTTACATTGCCTTTGAGATTTTGATCCAGTACCAGTTGATTGCCGGAGAGCAGGTTGTTTTGCTGCAGATAGCTGCTATCCACTTGTTTCCCATCTCTTTCGCAGCTGAAAGCCGCGCCAGCAGGGATGTTCATCACCAGGGAATTACCCACTTGTTTTACAAACAGGTGTTTGTCCGGGAATGCGGGATCAAGGATCTGCCATTGCAGATTCTTGTTTGAACCGATAAAGAACTGTTTGCGGATTTCCTTGCCTTCTTTGGCGTAATCCAGGAACTGCCCTTTGTAGTTCAATCTGAGACTTAGTATTTTAGCCATTAAACCTCCCGTTACTCAATGGAAGCCGGACGGTAATCAGATAACCAATCCGGATCCTCGATAGTTGCGAAATAGATGTTTGGGAAGTTCGCATAAGTTGCTACTCTGATTATTTCAGTTAGATATACACAGCGCAGATAGGCATCTGCCTGAACTACCAGGCAGGCTTTATCCTTTTTGTCTTCGGGAATATTTGCCATCTCGTTCTCGAAGAACTGCTGCATGGCCAGACGTTTGTTTGAATCGGCGATCAGATCATCTGGCTTGCCCAGAGGCAGGCTATCGATGCCAAACAGTACACGATCCTGGTACAACTTTACGGGTACAACTTCCGGGTTTTCCATGAGTTTTTCGTTGGTAATGGTATTAGGGTAAGTCATATCCGGCAATTCGGAGATCTTTACTGTTTCCATCGAAACGTTTTTGATGAGGAACACCAGGATAATGGTGAGAACGTCCAAAAGAGATGTAATGGAAAGACCCTTAACTTCTTCTGACTTTCTTCTTACTCTTCTGGTACTATGCTTTCTATATGAGCTCATTCATTACCTCCCCAATCCTAATAGTAATACATTTGTTTGGGGTTCATATACTTAACCGTAACAAATCCGGTCTGTTTGCAGAGGTCGATGGTGCGGATCAGCGTATCGTACATAACGTCGGGATACACTACCACAGCCACTTCACTCTTGTCCGGATACTTGTCCTTTAGCTGGACAAGCTGCTGTTCTAAGGAGGCAAAATCGTAAGCCTCTCCTATCTTGGGGAGTTTGGTGGCTTTCTTATCCAAATCACGGATTTCGAAGCCGGGGAAGAGACCGGTCTCATGCGAGGACGCGTAGAGGCGAATCTCCAAAAGGGCATCGCTTCCGCCGCCTCCTGCACCGCCGCCGGTACCACCGACTTCGCCGCTGGATTCAAAGTTTAAAGCCACCATGGCTACTTGTGAGATCACGATCATCAGCATCAGGAAGGGAATGATCGATATAAACAGGTTCATGATCGGAACCAGGTTTGGTTCCCCTGGCGCTGTTTGAGATCTCTGTTGCCTCGCCTGTGAAGGACGATACACTGCCATAATATTATCCCTTGATCAGGTTGTTAATGTAGTTCACCAATTTTACGCTGTATTCGTCGATGTTGCTGATCAAATTTTGTGCGCGGGAGAAGAGTCCGCCTTTGATCAGGGTAAGAGGGATAGCTCCCATCAGACCGAGGGCAGTAGTACCGATTGCCACATAAATACCATTGGTAAGAGCTCTGTTCGCTTCAGCACCGGTGAGGCTGCCCAGGGCATCGAAGGCCTGGATAAGGCCGAAAATGGTTCCCAGTAGTCCCAGATAGGTACTGATTTGAGCCAAAGTGTCAAACCAGAAGAGGTTTCCGTCCAGTTTATGCACTGTTTGCAGCACTGCTTCGTCGAAGGCGTTTTGTACGGCAACGCGGGCTTCTTCACCGGTCTTTCCGGCTTTGGTGATGTCCTTATAGACCTTGAGACCGCTCCAGAAAATGAAGCCCATGGTGGTTCCGCGGAACTCATTGGTAACCGTGATAGCTTCGTCAATCTGGTTGTTTTTCACATAGTTTTTCAGTTTCACGAAGAACTTCTCTGCATCCATCTTTTCACGTACATAGAGCTGGATATAGCGGACGATGCCATAGGCAACACCAATGATAAACACGAAAAGAATAAGGTATGCTACTGGACCGCTGGTTTGAAACATCTCAACAAAGTCGATGCTTCCGGTCGGGGCAGGAGCTGCTGCTTCTGCTTCGGTGGCTTCCTGCGCGAAGAGGAAACCGACACTGAGAATGAGGGCGATCACAACGAGTAAGGTATTCTTGATTTTCATTTTGACTCCTTAAGCCATTTATTTAATAGGATTTCACTGTTTTCTCTTACCATCTGGTCGTTTAGCACAAAGCGATACTTACCGCTGAGGGTGTATGTCTCACTTTTGGCTTTGTAGATACCCGATTCAGGCGCTAGAGCTTTCACATCGATAATAATCTCTTCTTCATCCACATACACGTTGCCATTGCCCTGAGTTTGAGCTTCCTGGGCTAGCAAAACCGCGCTTGCGCAGACGAATAGACATAGCAGGATCAGGATTTTTTTCATCGGATTCCCTCCTTCCCGGCCCTGGCATAGGTGATGGTGGCCAGGAAACCACGATAGGCACTATTATTGGTTATCTCAAAACGGATGGTGTTTTTACCCATCTGAACCATACTAGCAGGAATCTCGATGGGCAGGGCATAAATCATCAGCGGATCGGGATCATAATCCATCGTGGCGCTGCTGAGGCGGTTGCCGTTCAGATAGATAGTTACATCATCGGGAGCCACGAGATCTATGTGACCTTCTCGGAATTCTGAATCCAGATTGAACTCAGTTTCCAGGATAACAGTCTGAACCGGAGCATCAGCGGTTTCATCCACCCAAATCGGAGTGGCTGAACTAGGAGCAAAACCGTCGATGTTCTCCCATGTGATATTCCACGAACTGGCAGGTTTGGCAAAGGAACTGCTTTCTTCACCGGTTTCAGCATTGGTGGTGATCACACGCCAGGTAGTATTGGTGTGTATGCTGTTCACCACAGGCGGGATGTTTTGCTGAATGCGGTATTCGCTGGTGCGAATCTGCAGATTCATGCCCATATCCTGGATGGCTTCGCGCTGATTGGCAAATTCCAATTCGATCTGGTTGGCGCCGGCAGCGAAGCTTTCCCCGGGGATGATCACAGCGTAACGCGTGGTGGCCGGCTTGCCGGCAGTGAGAGTATCCACGGGAATCCACTCTGCATCGATCACGCTACCGTTTAGCTTGATCTGCACGTCCATAGGGTACATCAGATGCAAGTAAGCAAAATCTGGAGCAAGGGCGGTGGAAACCGATTTGTTTAAGCGCAGGGTCTTCTGCGCGGGGATACTAACCATACCTAGATTGGTGCCATTGGGTGTGCTTTGGTTACGAATGGCCAGAGCAGAGCCACCCTCCACCAATTCCTGCTGCCAGCTGGAACTGAGGATATGCTCATCATTGCGGTAGTCCAAGCTAATGCCTTTTTCGGTGAGCGAAGCTACTGCAGCATCAATGGTGGGGTTGTGATATCCAGCGAGGTGATAGAGACGGAACATATTGAATTGCCAGGTAACCATTTCGTTGGCATACTGTTGAGTTTGCTGGCTGGCGACATTGCTGATCACAGCATTCAATTGATCACCGGGATACTGATCGCGGTAGTATTGGGCTTCGATTGCCTCGCGGAAATACTTCTCCACTTGGGCATTCACCACCGTGATGGCGCGTTGGTTGATTTTTGCGATCAGGTCAATGGCCTTGATGCGGCGGTCATTGTCGATGAAGTAACCGGAGTTATTGGCTTGACTGATCAGTGTAGTCACCTTGGTTACTTCGGCCTGAACCTTGGTTCTAAAGGCACCAAGACGATTCTGCCCCGAAGCCAAATGCTTATCCCAGGTGGTGGCATAATTCACTTTGATATGTGTGGTCGGTGCTGCAGTAAAGAGTCCTGATTTGGCCAGAGTATTGAGCTGCTTGTCATAACTGGCCAGGTAGGCTTTCTGTTTCTGGATATCGTCGTACTCTTTTTTTACTTCAGCGAAGAAGGTGTGTGCTGCTTCGTTTTCGAAGCTGAGGCCTTCCTTTTTGTATTGGCTTTCCACTCTCAGGTATTCATCTCTGAAACCAAAGGCGGCCTGATAATCGCGATTGTCATACGCCTGGCTAAATTGGGTGCCAATGCGATCCAGCTCCTTCTGAGCCACAAAGAGGTATAGAGCGTTACGGCTGGGATCGCGGCGATAGATCTCTTTGGCCAGACGGTTGTAGTCATCCATTTCATTGCGATCAAAGTGACCCTTGGCCATGTATTCCATGAAGGGGATGGTATTATCGTGATTCGGATAGAGGGTGATGAAGCGGTTGCGCAGCTCGTATTCACGGGTTACATTACCGCTTTTCACGTAGGCCAGTATGGCATCGTTGAGAATGCTGCTGGCTGCCACATCTCCTGAATCGGTTCTGCGGTTTTGCACATCCTCAAAGAGTTGCAGATATCCTTCGGCAGCTTCGTTGGCGCGGGCGGGATCGTTGAAAGCGTCTTTTAGATGCACCATACGCAGGCGGAAAGCATAATTGCTGGCAGGGTGCTTGGCGATGAAATCCTTTTCCAGGCTGAGCGCTTTGGCGGGATCGTTCATCTTGTCCGCGTCGCCGGCAATGCCTGCCGCTTTATTGTACCATGCGTACACGCGTTCTGCATCCTGTTCGTTTGCCGAAATCTCTACCAAGAGATCAATGGCTTGCTGATATGCTTTGGCATTCACATAAGCTTCCACGGCAGCGTATTTCTGGCCCAGTACTTCGTCTGCCTGGGTGGCTGGATCAAGCTGAGCCGCGAAGCGCAGGCGTTCTGCAGCTTCTGCAGTGTAGTCTCCCTGTGTGGAGGCGTTTTCAAACGCGTTCTGAATTTGAACCAGGATCTCGATGCCGATATCCTCGCGTTCTTGAGCTGATGCCGCCAGAGGGAGAGCCTTACGGAACCAGTTCTCGGCTTCAGCGAAACGGCCTGCTTCACTGTGCATCACGGCAAGCCTCAGATAGATGTCTTTTTTATCGGAGCCAGAGAGGTGCTGTTCAGCTTCAAGAGCTTTGTTATATAGAGCGATGGCTTCATCTTTCTTGCCACGCTCACGTTGGATCTCGGCTAGATTTACGATCAAGACTGCTGCCCGGTTCATGTTTTCCGGTGAAGCAAAAGCTTCTTTCCGAGCAGTTTCCATGAACCTCATGGTAGCGCTCTGCAGGAAGCTGTATGCCTCGTCCGCATTGGCTGGCTGCCCACTTACAGAGGCGTATCCGGGCTCTTGCATGGCCTGGGTGCTGATCTCATACACTCTCTGTGCATAGAACAGGGAGCGTTGTTCATTGTAAAAATAGCTCAAGTTTTCAGGATACTTGTCGTTATATGCCCTCAGCTTGGTGATCGCTTCCAGATAGTCGGCAACACTTTGTGAGTTTTCCGCCAGAATGGCTTGGAAATCTACAAAGATACTGTCCTTATCTGCCTGGAATCTAGCGTGTTTGGTGGCGTCAAACTGTTGCATGAACTCATCGTATTGTTCCATGTGAGTTATGTAACTCTGCATGGCCTCGCGATCTCTGCGGGTGGCGAATTCGTTGTAGTACATGATGCCAAGCTGTTCGTAGGCTTTGTTTACCACACTAAGCTGAGGCAGGATGTCTTTATCTTTATTCTCTTTGTACCAATCGGACTTGTAATTGTAATTCGCCGCAGTTTCACGGTAGGTGGAGCGAATGATCTGGGGTAAGCTTTCCCCTTCACGCAGTTCGGATGAAGAATTGGCATAAAGTACCAGCATGGAATCCAGCAAACTTGGGTTTTCCAAGGCCATGGGGAACATGCTGATCCGGTAGCGCAAGAAGTCCGCGGCTTGAATACGGGCTGCCATATTGCTCTTGTTCTGCGTGGCAAGATCGATCACATCGCGGACCACTTCCCGGTTCTGATATCCGGCAAAGAGGCGCTCGATTTCCGCTACACCCAGCGATTGCTGACGGAAATCGGTTCCATCAAGAGCAATCAGGCAATAAGCGATGTTATTCACGGAGTCGATGCGATAATCTCGAGCGAGATCAGGATTGGTGATGCGTCCGTCTTCCACTGCTTTGAGCAGCACCATGAAGTCATTCATAGCTAGGCGCAGGTCTTCGTGCTCATAGCTATTCAAGCGTACCCAGCCTCTCTGATAGATGGCGTCGTAGTATAGCGGGCTGTCTGGCTTGGCTATAATCTGATCAAAGTATCCTATGGCAGTGTTGCGGTACGCGACCGGGGATGTGGAATCTTCGGCAAAGCGGAAATGCAGTAACCCCAGGCGGTAGATGGACTCTTCATATACCTTGGATTCGGGATATCTGCTTACGATTTCTTGCAACGCAGCCAAAGTCTCGGCAAAATTGCTTTCGTTGTAAATGGCATTGGCCGGGGGAGTGGAATTGATCGTTGCGGTCTCGCGGTATGCGATGCGGTTGCGGTCGATATCCGCACGCATCAATTCGGAAGTGATGAAAGCGATGTTATAAAGGGCAAGATCGCGATCTGGTAGGTTCGGATCCAGTTCCAGAGCTTTCCGATAGCTGGTCAGAGCTGGGCTGAGATCCTGAGGGATGGCGTAATACTGCAATTCACCCAGATTGTAATAGAGGTCGGCAGCTTCTGCCAGATTACCTCCGCCGGGTTGATTGATGGCCGAAAAATTGGGATTCTCCATCAGGAAGTTACTCATGTCGTCGATCAATTCAAGCTGTTCCCGACGAAAATCTGTCTGCATGGTGACCCGTTCCTCATCCGGCAGGGTCATTTGATTGCGCTGGAAGATGTTGTAATCTGCCATCAGATCCCGGTAACTCATCTGCAAGGTGATGAATTCCAGGTGATCCAAGCCATCATTGAAGCCCTGAGTAAAGACCTGATGGCGCGCGCTGGGATCGCTAACGGAACTGAGGATGGAGGATATCTGAGGGCGGATCTCGCTGCGCACTTCCTCGTTCAGGATGCTGCGCACTTCGGTGTAAACGTAATCTTCTAACTCACGGGCAGTAAGCTCAAGCTGGCGCTTATCGGCCAGCAAGGCGTTGTATTCGCCCAGGAGTTCCATGAAGATCGTTCGCTCTGCCTCGTCCGGATAATTGATCTCGGCCAGATACTGCTGACGACGCACTTCCAGATCAGCTTTCTTTTGGACTGTGTCTGCACGCTGATCCAGCAGCATCTGTCTCTGCTGTGCATCGTTGACCTGGGTAAGGAGATAATCGATCTCATCCAGAGTCTCAGAGTATATGGATATGGTCCGATCGGTCTGTATCAATTTATCCAGGTAAAGATCGGCAGTATAGTTTTGTACTTCAGATTGAGATCCTGTTTCCAGCAATCGCTGATAACGGTTTTGCAGCATCTCGTCAAATTTGCGCAGCACTGCGTCATAATACCCGATACTGGCTTTGGCTGCGGCGATATGACCGTCGGCAACAGACATTGCCTCGTTGGTCTTGATCTGAGCATTGGCGTATTTGAGCAGCAGTTGTTTCAGATCGTTCAGGTTTTTGGTCTCATAATTGTGAATACTCTGGATCTCATTTACATACACCATGCCCTTCATGGAGATGATCTGATTGTTCAAAGCTGTAATATCGCGCAGGATCTGATCGATTTCAGCATTGATGGAGTTGAAGCTCTGTTGGTTCGAGTTTTCAAAATATGACCCAATATCCAGGGCATTGAGTTTTGCCAACACCTTTTCTCTAGCGGGTAGCAAGAGATTTAGCACAATCTCACGGTTCTCATTGTAAGCCTGAACTAAGGATATGATCTCTTCATAATTCTCGCTATCCGCTGAGATATCACTAAACAGATAGAGATAAGCAGGGAAATAAGGAGAAGCGTTATAGTTTTCGAAGACAATCGCCCTCAGGAAATCCTTCGCGGCGGCTTCGTTGCCCTGATCCAGCAGAGTGATCAATCTGCGATATAGCACCAGGTTGAGCATTTCGCGGGCGGATTCGTCCATATTGCTGCGCAGAACGGAATCGAACATAGTGATAGCCCGATCATCCTCTCCCTCTCTGGCATACATATGCCCCAAAAGATACATGACCTCAGTATCGGTCATGGTATTCAGCATGCTTAAAAAGTTATCCAGCGCCTGGTTGGCTTTATCAGGATCAATGGAAGCGATGACAGGAAGCTCATCAACCAGGAAGATTTTTGCAGCCTCCCTGATGGCTTGTTTCTGCTCGCGGATGAGCTCTTGTAGCTGCTCTACTGTATATTGCTCCTCATCAGCCATGGTTTGGGCAAAGACAAGGGAAATTGACATCAGTGCAAAAACAACGAGCAAAAGCACTCTATTCTTATTATTCATAACCCCGCTCACTTTAGACTCTCAAAAAATTACAAAACAGGTTCTTTTGTAGCAGACCGGGACACCGCCTGGCATCCCGGTTCACTACACATTTATATAGGAAGTACGAGTCCTACACTAACACTACTATAGCTATTTAGATATACATTAGGGCTGTTGGGTCTTCATCTGTTGGATCCAGGCACGAAGGTCGTCCAGGGATCTCTGAGCTTTCTGGCGTTCTTCACGCAGGACACGCAACTCTTCCAGTAGGTCACGCACTTCAGGAGACAACTGAGAATAGCTGGCACTGCCACCGGTGGTCAGACCAGGAGTCTGCAAAGTGGTGCCGGAAGGGCCCGTAACCACTTCGGTTCCGCTGGTGACGGTTCCGGTAGTGGGAGGCTTGACGGGGCTGGTGGTAACGGGGGGGGTAACCACTGGGCTAGTAGTGGTAGGCGGTACTACTACTGCGCCACCTGTGGGCAGCTCGGTGGTAACTTCATAATCTACAGGACTGGTTTCGGCATACTGCCAGAGGTTGGGGCGGCGATTACTGCGCTTGGCTTCGGCAAATTGATCCATCAGGTAGGAGATACCAAAGGCCACCCTGAGGTTGTCTTCATATCCGTTATCCTTGGTGAGATCTTCCAAAGCTTCGGCTCCGATTCTGAAGCCCCAGTTCTTGTAAACATACTTGACGCCGGCGTTGAAGTCATGACCGCTGAATTCTCCCTGCAGATAGAGGTTCTTTACTGGAGACAATTCGGCAGATGCAAACACGCCATTGAGGATACGGGAGCGAGCTGCCTGACCGGTGAAGCGGTGAGCACCCAGACCGAGGTTGAACATCCAAGGAATTCCGAACACAACGGCTTGCTTGGAGGCAACGGCGTAGGGTGAGAAAGCTTCGTAGTCAGCTTTGTCGGGATGAGCATAGAAGTCGTCATTTGGGTCAAGATCTTCCACACTGGTTTCGCCTACGGGAGAAAGGATGTTATCCATACCGACAGAGATCTGCGGCAACTTAAGGGTCTCCTGCAGGATCTTGACTTTTAAATTCAGAAAATATACCATGTCATCATCGACCTTATCGCCAACGAACATGCCAAGCTCGACTCGGTCCATCAGGCCAACACCGGCCATTAAATACAAGGCAGGATCATCAGAGGCGAGAGGCTTTGCGACGTCCCTGTAATAGCCAACGAGCATGAACTCAGCGGCCTTATGGGGTAAGACATAGGCATCAGGTGTTCGCAACATGCCCAGAGTCTGGAAAGGCGCTGCTTCCAAGAGCCCAAACATCGTTGCGAGAACGATTACACTCAATATTACTTTTTTCATACTTCCCTCCACCTTTCGGTGACATTTTCTATTCATGATTCCTAAATATCATTGACAATTAATCCGTCAAGCTTTTTCTTGGGCCATGAATCAGTACACAAAACAGGATTTGGCAAGGATCGGTGAATCACTTGCGGCAAAATACCTTGAAAGACAAGGATATAAGCTGATCTGTCAAAATTTCCGCTCTGCTTCAGGGGAAATCGACCTCATTGTGGAAAAAGATCAACACATCATCTTCGTCGAAGTAAAAACCCGATCCCATCACTCTATCACATCCGCCGTAGAAAACATACACTACCGCAAGCAGCAGCGTATCTCCCGCACGGCATATCTATATCTTAAGCAAAATCCTCAGTATGACAAATACGATACCCGCTTTGATGCAATCATTGTCCTGCACGACAAGCGGGACGACAGCTTTGGCATCACGCATTTCACCGATGCCTTTTTACCTGTGCTGGATTGAGCTTAGCCAATATTTTCGTTCAGTTTCTTAACAAGCTATCATCGAATTCATTGCCCAGATAGCTCTTGTAATCGGGGTTGGAATTCTCCATGGTGTCGCCTTTTACATAGTACAGGCGGTAGTTATTATTCATTTGAATATCGATGAAGAGGTATACAGGTTTAGTCCCGCTGTTATACTTCCATATCTGGTAGTCTTTACGGACAAACCTCGTATCGTCGGAACTGGTTCCGGTCTCGATATCAGCAGGAGCACCATTGCGAATATAGATCCTTCCCATATCGGAAGTCCATCCGGCTCTCAGGCTCGAGTAGTTCTTGTTGGCATACTTCACCCGATCATCCACCAGCTTCATGATGTCATCTTCGCTCATCTGAGATTTTGCTGCCATGTTTTGCCAGAAGTTATTCACATAGCGGTTCTTGCTATCGCTGTCCATTGATGACCAGTTTGGGGCCACACCCACCATAAAGTAACGCATCAGATTGTATTCATCCTCGATGTCCTCAAACACGCGATAGCGCTGTTCTATGTCTTCACTGAGCACGAGCTCAAAATCACTGCTTTCCGTGGTTTCTCCGGCTGAAATGGTTACAGTTCCAGAGTATTTCCCTGGGGCTAAATCGGCCAAAGGAATCTTCAGACTGAGGGCGTCGGTGGTGGCGCCAAAGCTGCTGTCCAGATACTCATCCATCACGATCTGTCCGTCCGTCTCCAGGCTCAGATTTAACATATATGAGCTTTGCAGATCGGCGGGGGGACAGTACAGCTCCAGATAGATGTAGGCATATTCGCTGTAGGTCTTACTCAGCAGGATGGAGGGCAGGGGCTCATACACCACCTTGTTGCGTTGAAACTTCTGCAGATAGTTGCTGCTATCGGCATACACGTGGCTGTTCAGTTCAATATCGCTGATACGGGTCGCAGGCGGTAGTGCTAACACATCTTCCTGCCAGAAAAAGAGCGCTCCGGAGTTCTTGTCCGTAGCCCTGAAGGTTACATTCTGTGTGGATTCCGGCAGTGTATATGCCAAGCGGTTCAGATATGACTTTCTGGTGGAAGCGGTATCGTGCTTGTTGCTGACGCCGATATTGTCGGTCACCGTTTGTTCCAGGATCACGGAATCCGCGTTAGCGATCTGCACACTCACTTCCAGCTGGGCGAAGTATCCCCCGCTATGAGCCAGAAACATCAGGTTTCGATATAGTGCCTGATAATCCATCAGCATGATGGTATTCCCCTGGTCATCCAGGAAACGGTTGTAGTCCAGATGCATATTCAAAACGTTGGCTGCCGCCAGTGCGGGGCAGAGCATGAGCAAAGCCAGACCAAGCGTCAGGCTTCTAATGATCGAGGTACTCTTCATCTTTGTTCCTCAGGATATATTGGCCGTAGCCGCGTTCATCGGTGAAGATAAAGGTTCGGTTCAAGCGATAGTAATACCACCTGATGCTGGGAGCTTCATCGATCGGAAAAGCGTTACTGACGATCTGTTCCGGTTCTCCGAACTTGATGTAGATTCTTCCGCGGTCAGATCTCCAACCGCTAAGACGTTTATGGATAGTAAATAGCTCATCCGCTCTCAGTACGCGGGAGTAAAAGCGTTCACGATATTCGTTGCGCAAGGTGCCAGGACTGGGATCATTGGCCTGCCAGTAGCTTTCGATGGCGTCCGGGATCTTGTTTTCGGGCACTTTACGCAGCACCTGCCAGTCGTTTTGATCGGCGATATAGCGGATCTGTGCCAGCTGATCCTTTGGCGTAAAACGAGCATTAAAGGAGAACCAGGGTTGATACACCAGCGCATCCAGATTGTAGCGGATATTCCCTTCGATGAGGCTCAGTTTCACGCTGCCGATGCTATCCGTGGTCGCCAGTTGTTTCAGATCTATCTCCCAGGGGCTTTGTGGATAGGGATAATCGTAGGTGAGGGAATCCAGGCTCACGCTGATCTGGCGTATGGGCACGGAAAAGCTCTGACGCAAGGTCAGGGAGTCATACTCCACCACATTGATGATCTCCGGAACAAATCTGATGTCCTCTCGTTGGGCGATCACATAAGGCTGGCCGATTTCTGTGCGCCTGGTACCGATGCTAAAGGCTTTGCTGTAGTTTCTCCGATCCCCCAGTTTCTTGTTCCTCAGGCTTAGATTTAGTTGATACGATCCCGGCTTCAATTGATATTGCTGCAATATCGGGATCGCTGTCCCATCCAGCCACTGCTTGCGGGGGATCAATATCTGCTCTTCGCGTACTGCCACCTGCTTCCCTTTTGCATCTTTGATCTGCGTGCTCAGTTGATACTCCGATTCGCCGGAGCTAAAGAGGAAGAGATCATAGGGCAATAGCAGCCAGATATCGGCTGAGGTGTCGTAATTCTCCACCATGACCTCCAGAGCGGACAAACTGGCTATGCACAGTGCCAAAAGAAGCAAACTAAGCGTTTTTTGCATCGGAAACCACACAATCCAAGCTGAAATCCAGCTTTTGGGCGTCCAGCCACTGTAAAATAGAGTTATCGGGATACAGCCCATTTCCCGCTTCCAGCAGGTAATAATCCTCATCACTGGCTTGTGCTTCCACCTGTAGCTTCACTAGGCCGCTGCTCTGTTTGAGGCGGCGGGTCAGTTCCAGCAACATCCCTTTCTTCACCTGGCTTTGATTCAGCCGAATCTTCAAGGTACCCCGCAGCTCGCGGGCCAGATTCTCAAAGGGGAGCATCGCTTTGGGCATCACTCTCAGAAGGCCATCGTCATTCCCGTTAAATTGACTCTTGGTGCCGTAGACCAAAAACACTCTCCCCACCTCCATCAGGGGCAGATAGGACTCATAATCCCGGTTGAACAGTGGCACTTCAAACTTGCCGGAGAGGTCTTCCATCTCGATGAATGCCATGGAATTGCCCCGATTGTCCTTTTTCTTGGAGATATTCGATACGATTCCTACCAGATACATCTCGCCACTCTTACTCTTTCCTGAACTGGAATCCGCAGTGCAGAGATACTTTAGCATCGCCCGGTATTCGAAGAGTGGGTGCCCACTCATGTAGAAACCCAGTACAGCTTTCTCCATATCCAATTGATGCAGATAGCTCCAATCCTCGATGGCGGGAAGGGGCGGATAATAGTCTGTATCTTCACTCTCATCGCTGATCAGGTCAAAGAGCGACGTCTGTCCCTTTTTGCGATCCCGCTGTTCCGATGAAGAAAAGGCCAGAGCTTGCTCGATCATCGCCCATTTCTGAGCGCGGCTGCCTTCCAATTCGTCCATCGCACCAGAGGCAATCAGGCTTTCCAGCACTGTTTTATTCACTGCAGAGCTATCCAGACGGGAAGAGAAGCTGAATATATTGGTATATGCGCCATTCTCGAGGCGGTCTTCGATGATGGCGCGCATAGCGGCTTCGCCGAGGTTCTTGATCGCCCTGAGGCCAAAAAGCACTTCCTTGCCGTGAACGGAGAATTCTGCGTCACTGCGATTGATATTGGGCGGAATGATGTTGATCCCCATGTTTTTGCATACTTCGATCTTCACGGGGATGGCCGAGGGATCATCTTCCAGCGAGAGAAGTGCCGCCATAAACTCCACCGGGTAATGCGCCTTCAGCCAGGCTGTCTGATAGGCCACCAGGGCATAGCAGGTGGCATGGCTCTTGTTAAAGGCATATTCCGCAAATTTCAGCCAATCCTGCCAGATTTTATCGATCACCGTGGCTGGCACACCGTTCTTGGCTCCACCTTCCACGATCTTTTCCTGAAATTTCATCATCAGATCTACGTTTTTCTTACCCATGGCTTTGCGCAAAGTGTCCGCCTCGCCGCCGGTGAGTCCGCCCAATTCGCGCGAAATCTGCATCACTTGTTCCTGATATATGGTAACGCCATAGGTACCTCTGAGGGCGTTTTCCACCAGGGGATGATCGTATGTTACCTTTTCCTTGCCGTGTTTGCGCGCGATATAGCGGTCGATGAATTGCATCGGCCCCGGCCGGTAAAGAGCCACCATGGCGACTAGATCCTCAAACATGTTGGGCTTCAGTTCCATCAGATACTTGCGCATGCCGTCGCTTTCAAACTGGAATACGCCGTCGGTTTCGCCCCGGCTGAGCATGGCATACACTTTTCTATCGTCCAGCGGCAGGCTGTCGATATCGATCTCAGTGTGATGGCTTTGGGCGATTAGATCGATGCTTTTCTTGATCAGGGTCAGGGTCTTCAGTCCCAATATATCCATCTTCAGCATCTTCAGTTCGTCCAGCCACTTCCCTTCGTATTGCACCAGGATCACCTTCTCGCTATCCTTCTGGATGCTGCAAGCCAGGGGCACATAATCGGTAAGATCTCCAGGGGCGATCACCACCCCCGCGGCATGAATCCCGGTCTGGCGGATGAGTCCCTCCAGCACGATGGAATGTTTCAGTATGCTCTGATACAGCTCATTTTGATTGATCAGATTGGCAAACTCTGGATACTGCTTCAGCGCTTCTTCCAGGCTCTTCACCATACCAGGGATGGTCTTGGTGATGATATTGGCTTCGGATGCCGATACCGAAAGCACGCGCGCCACGTCCTTGATCACGCTCTTCGCGCCCAGGGTACCGAAGGTGATGATCTGCGTAACGCTCTCGCGGTTAAACTTTTGTACGATGTAGTCGATCACTCTGCCCCGGCGTTGGGCGCAGAAATCGATGTCGATATCAGGCATGCTGATGCGGTCGGGATTCAGGAAACGCTCGAATAGCAGCCCATATTTGAGGGGATCTATCTTCGTGATATCCAGGAGATAGGCGATAATGCTACCTGCTGCGGAACCGCGCCCCGGGCCTACCGGTACGTCTTGTTTACGCGCGTTGTCGATGATATCCTTCACCACCAGGAAATAGCCCTCAAAGCCCATGCGTTTGATCACCCCAAGTTCGTAATCGATGCGGTCGGTAACCTCGGTACTCATCTGCGGATACTTGATCTTGGCAGCTTCATAGCAGAGATGGCGCAACCAATCGCCCATCTCCGGATAGTCTGGTGGGGTCTCTACCTTTGGCAATAGGAAGTGGTCGTAGTTTAGCTCCAGATCGATGCGCTCGGCGATCTTTAAAGTGTTCGCGTAGGCTTCTGGTACCTCAGGAAATATCTCTGCCATTTCCTCTGGTGATTTAAAATAAAGCTGGGTAGTATTGTAGCGCATGCGGCCTGGATCGTTCAGCAGTTTGCCCGTCTGGATGCAGAGCAGGATGTCATGCGCTTCGTGATCCTCGCTGTGCAGATAGTGACAGTCGTTGGTGAGCACCAGCGGCACATCCATTTCTCTGGCCAGCTCGATCATGCGGGGCATTACTGCTTTTTCCATCTCCAGCCCGTGGTTTTGGATCTCCAGATAGTAGCGGTCGCCAAAGATCTCTTTGTACCAGTTCACCACTTCTTTAGCCTGATTGAGGCGGTCATTTAGCAGCAGAGATGGTACTTCTCCCTTTACGCAGGCTGAGAGACAGATCAAGCCTTCGCTATGCTGGGCCAGCAGGGTTTTATTGATGCGCGGTTTGTAATAGAATCCTTTGATATAGGAAGCGGAAGAGAGCTTCATCAGATTTTGATAGCCCTTCAGGTTTTGCGCCAGCAGGATCAAGTGATGTCGCGAATCGTTCTTAGCGGCTTCGCTCTCCAGATCACCGCTGATGATGTAAGCTTCGATGCCGATGATCGGCTTGATTCCAGCCTTTTTGGCGCACTTGTAAAAATCCACTGCCCCGAATAGGTTCCCATGATCCGTGATCGCCAAGGCCGGCATTCCCATCTCGGCAGCCAGCTTCACCATGCGATCCACTCGGCAGGCACCGTCTAACATACTGTATTGAGTATGGTTGTGCAAGTGTACAAAAGACATCGTCATCTCCATCATTAGCCTTAGTATCAGCTTTTAGATTTGGGTGGAATATGTCAATCAAAATCCTTGGTTCCCAAGCTCTCGATTTATCTGCATTGTTGTCCTTCATTGGAATAAAAATTGCATCTGCTCTCACTAATCGGTAAATATAGGAGTTGTGATGAAGTTCTCTTCGATCTCTTTGATTCTGCTCCTTGTGGTGATGTGTGCCCCCTGCGCGTCCGCTTTCGCGCAGAATCTCAATATTCTGCATCTGGGCACCTTCGATCTGCCCACGGGGGTTGTGTGCGATATGGCCTCAGATTCGTTGTATGCTTATGTCCTGGCTTCCGATCAGGACTACCGGCTTTACTGCTATGACCTTTCTGATCCCGCGAGCCCTTTGCAGCTATCCGCGTTGGATCTGGCCCGTACTCAGAGCAATGATTTCGTGCGGGATGTGGTAATACAGGGTGATCTTTTGATCATCGCCTTCAACGGCTCATTTTCCCTGTGTGATATCAGCAACCCCTATGCCATCAACGAGCTTGCTCGCATCGAAGCTGAGAGTCTCATTACCCGCTTTGCTCTGCATGGAGATCAGCTTTATGCCTCGGCCAATGATCAGGTGATGCACTGGAACATCGCCAATCCTCAAGACCCTATCCTGCTGGGTAATTTGGCTTACCCTGGAGTACGGCTGATGCACATCTATCAGGACACCATGTATCTGTGGCTGGATCGCGGCTCATACGCGGTATATGATGTCTCCGACCCCCTGGAATACAGCTTCATCGGCGAGTACGCTCCCACTGTGAATGGGTTTCTGCCCTCGTTCTTTGAACAATATCTCTTCATTTATGCCAATTCTATGCTCAATATCTATGATCTCAGCGATCCCTTGATTCCAGTCTTTGTCAGTGCTCTCCCCCTGGTCACCAATTTCGATGTGGTCAGTCAGATCATCATGCTCGATGATCATCTTGCTCTGGTCTATCACCCCAATGATGATAAGCTCAGTGCCTACCAGATCTATGATATCTCCGATCTCTCTGCTCCTCAGATGGTATCGGTGGATATCCTGGAAGATGTTTGGGCTGTTCATGGCGATGGCAGGGGTAAGGTGGCCATATGCGATCAGGGGGAGTTTTACGTCCTCGACGCCATCAGCGGAACCAGTTCTGGCCTCATCACCAGTTCTCCATACACAAGGCTGACCGCTGGAGATGTAAATGCCTTCATGTATTCCCCTGGCGGAGGTTTACGCGCTTTTGCTCTGGACGCCCCCGAGGCGGGCCCCGTGTGCCAATGGAATCTGCCAGCCACTGATGCGATGGACATCACAGGGGATTATCTGGTGACGGCTAATTCGTACTATGATGAGCATTACGATCAGTATTTCGGTCAGACTTTCTCGGTCTGGGATACTTCCGATCCAGATACACTGAGCCTTGTTGCTTCTCAAAATGTCCTTTGTGGCTCATTGCCCATCGCTGGTATAGAGATCAGCGGAAACATGATGGTGGTCACCAAAGGCTCACTTGGCATGGAGGTATGGGATATATCCAATCCCGCCAATCCAGTGCAGAGTGTCGTGATGCCAAGCACCCGTTTGTTTTACAATTGCGGAGTAGTTCATGGCAATTACCTGTATTGCGCTGTGCAGGATATCGATAGTGGGAATCTTCAATTGCTCCAAGTGTGGGATATCTCGGATCCCGATGCGCTTACCTTTTTGGGAATGCTGATCCTGGCATACAACGTTAGCCAAATCGAGATATGGCATCAACGACTCTATGTGATGGGTGACGAAAACACTCTGCGGATATACGACATCAGTGATCCCGCTCAGCCAGCCTTTTCGGAAATGCTGTATTATGGCGGGGAGGCTCCTGTCTCCATGCGGATTCACAACAATTCTCTGGCTCTGCTATATTCCGATCGCCTGGCGCTCTACAAGCCTCTGGGGGCGATGAACCGCCTGCCCGAGGGCATTTTTCATCTCCAGGGTCATGTATATGAAATGGCTTTTCATGGCACAAACGCCATCGTTTCTACCTCTCATTACGCCATCCTGTTAGATTGCTCTGCTGCCTTCGAGCACACTGGCATTAGCTCTCATGAAGCAGCCATCTCTCCACTTCAGCTAAACTTCCATCCCAATCCATTCGCTGCCTCCTCCACTGTGTCGTTCATTCTAAAGCGGGCAGGCAATACCAGCCTTAAGCTCTACAACATCCGTGGTCAGGAAGTGAATACACTGCTAGATGGCACAATGCCTGCGGGAAAACACAGCGTGCTATGGGACGGCAGGGATAAAAGGGGAAACGCATGCCCCGCGGGGATCTATCTTTTGCGCTGTATCACCAGTGAAGGCAGCCAGACCAAACGTCTGATCAGACTGCCAGGTTAGATCCTTGGGGCTTTGGCTCCGCTGGCACACAGTATCTCTGGATACGACACAATCCAATGCGGAAGAGGGTACGCCCCACAAACTGGAGTAGTGGCTTGGGAGTGTATCAATCAGGGCATTATGTGCTACTTCAGGTCAAAGCCATCCCTGATCACATAGTAATCGCTCAAGTATTTTTCCAGAAACACCTCTGGGCAGTAAAAACGCATGATATACAGGGTCTGTCCCTTTAGGGCATAATCGAAGTACCCGATGCCAGGATCTTCTTCGTTCTCGTAATCCGTGCGCAGATGAAAGCCCATATCTGCTCCATCAACGGCCAGAGTATCGATCTCGCTCAATGAATAGTGTTCGATGAAGTTGTCGCTCAAATACTCTTTGTGCCTGGCCACCTGCAGATCCACAAAATCCTGCCAACCGAACTCGACTTGCTCTTTGCTTAGCTGATAGCTTTTGACCCTGATCGTGGGGTAATCACCATTGGCGCTAAGCTCATTGACTTCGATGTAAAAGTCTCTGGCTTCACGGTCGGTCAGTTCCCAATTTGACGGATACTTAATCGTGTAATCAGGATTGAACCGAAAAGTAAACCAGTCCTTTGCTGCCAAAGGCAGCGCCAGTAAAACCAGTGTACACATGACAAGTATGCGCATCATCTTGCTCATCAACATTCTCCTCATATCACAAGCTTGATGAATCACAGTATAGACCATCCCGCTCAGGTGTCAAGGACAATGTGGGGTTTGTTCCCCTCCTCAGGTAGATAACAACGGTATATCTGGGTAGTGCCTCAATCTGCCCTGAGGGCGACACAAAGCCCCTTCAGAGTGACACATGAGGCCAGGATTTGAACGTGGTTTTGTGGTGGTGTACTGCATGTAACGAGGCGCTCCGCTGCGCTTAAGCACCCTCGCTATGAATGGTGTCGCCCAGGGGCTTTGTCCGTTTTCTTATGTGCCTTACTACACACCCCAATTCTCAATTCTCAATTAAACCCGCATACCTCCAATTCTCAATTCTCAATTCTCAATTAAACCCGCATACCTCCAATTCTCAATTCTCAATTCTCAATTCTCAATGAAAAAAAGCGCCTCCCATTGCTAAGAGGCGCTTTATTTACAATGGTTTATTAGTTACATCTGAGCTTTATTGATCAGTTCCTTACTGATCTGTCCCAGGAGGGTATCCAGCACCAGAACGATGATCATCTCGAAGAAGTACTGTTCCTGCTCTTCGCTCACGAAGGGGATGTTCACAGCATTATTGATGCGGTTAGCCAGTTCTTTGGCCAGGGGGGTGATGATTTCGTTGTTCATTGGTGTAGCCTCCTTACATCTCAGCGTCCAACAGATCGGCGCCGGTCACGTTGGGCAGGTAGTTGCTTTCCACAGCTCCGGCCACGGTATTGATATCGGGGAAAAGGCTCTGAATGTCGCTGTAGGTAATGCTATCCAGGGTCACCGAAGCGTCGTTGGCTTTGGCGAAGGCGTACATCATCTTCACGAAGATACTGTAGCCATTGGGGGCCAGTTTGTCCTGGGGGGTTCTATCCTTGCCATATTGGTAGGCGTAGGTCTTCAGGTCGGCCTTGTAATCCGTGCTGCACAGGGCGTAAATCTCGCTCAGGTTCTTGGCGATGGCGCTCATCTGGGTGTTGTTTTCGGTCAAGCGGGGCATCACCCATTTGCGCGCGATGCACAGGGTGTCATTCTTGTAGCTGCCGAAGGTGATATCATCGATGGTGCCGCTATAAGTGGCGAGTCCGTACTTTAGATTTACTATCATGGTTCTTACCTCTTTTTTTAGTTTTGGGGTTTTCTTTTTTAGGTTGCTGGGTTTCTAAGCTCGCGGCGCCTGCGACTGAAACCTGCCACCTGTAACATCTACTATATACGGGCTACGCGGGAGTGGATTTCGGTGTTTTTTTTTGGGGGGGATATGAAGCAGGGGAAGTAATCTTGCGCGTAAGAACTGAAATATCAACTGTTTAGCATCTCGCAGGCACCTGACCCACATCCCAATCCCCGTTCAGGGGCGACACTACTCACAGTATATAAACCTGACGATACTGACCCACCTGATGGCTGACACCTAAAGAGACTGCACATCAACAAAGCCCTCCGGGCTGTTTGAGACTTCATCAACGTCTTAATTACATGCATATGCATGATCGTTCAGTACAAACGAAGGTGTAGCATCGAAGTAAGACGAGATCTTTGGCAATTGAAGATAAAGCTGGATTAAAAATGGGGGAATGCCAACCCATCTTTGTTCTTGACAAGTTTTGTGGTGTAATGTATTTATAAAAATTACGCTTTGTGCTTTCTTATCTAACTAAATAAACAACAAAATATGGAGAAACCCATGAAAACAGCAATGCTATTCTGCATCCTGTTTATGTTTGGCTCCGGGCTGATGGCACTTACCGGCTATGGCACCACGGCACCGGTTATCAACGACACCGTTGATCCCACCCTTTCCATCACCGCCCCCAATGGCGGCGAAGCATAGTACATCGGCGATACCCGTGATATCACCTGGAGCGCTACGGACACCAATATCCTGTCCAATAGTGTTTATCTGTGGTACAGCCTGAATGGCGGTACCGATTACACCAACATCATCGAGAATACCAATAACGATGGCATCCATCCCTGGGCTTTACCTTCCGTACAAAGCTACAATGCCAGGGTGCGGATCAAAGTCTCCGACAGCTTTGGCAACTACTCCCAAAAAGCCAGCGCCAGTCCATTTTCCATTACCTACGTTCCGCCCCTGCCCCCTGATGGATTAGCCGTGAATACCAGTAACGGAATAGACGCAGTAATCACCTGGCAGCCGGTTACGCAAAACAT
>JAGOKK010000123.1 GCA_017994635.1 Candidatus Cloacimonadota bacterium
ATGGATATGCCAACTTTAGGGCATATTGATGCGTGTTTGTGAAAAAGCGCTTGACGTAGTTCGTACTCAAAAAATGTTTACTTCACCTATCAGACCTCTGAGGGAGGAAATCATGAACGATAGCGTTCCCATAGAACAGACGAATCTGTTCACTCGTAAAGTTTTGCTCTTTTTGCTCAGCCAGAATCTATCCCTATTTGGATCATCTGTGGTGTCTTTTGCCATCATATGGCATATCACGCTGCAGACTTCATCGGGAACCTGGCTGATGCTAGCCACTCTCACGATGCTAGTACCCCAGGTGATAGTATCGCTATGGGGCGGAGTGTGGGCAGACCGTTACAATCGCAAACACCTGATCATGCTCTCCGATGGCTTCATAGCATTGGCAACCTTGATATTAGCGATCCTCTACTGGGCAGGATTTCAAAATCTGGAATTGCTGCTGCTAGTTTCCTCAGTGCGTTCTCTAGCGGCAGGAGTGCAAGGTCCGGCGGTGAATGCTATTTATCCCCAATTAGTCTCATCTGATGGGCTTACCAGAGTACAGGGCGTAAATCAGACCTTGGGCTCGATTTTGGCTTTGATATCTCCGGCTGTGGGAGGTATTGTACTGGGTTCATTTGATATTGCCTGGGCATTTATGATTGATGTGGTTACTGCTGCTCTGGCCATACTCGTTTTCAGTTTCATCAAAGTGGAGCGGGTGCCCCGTACCGAGGAAATCACATCCGTGTTTCGCGAGTTTCGCCTTGGATTTGATTACACATTTAGCAAGCCAATCCTCAAGGGAATCTTTATCTGCTATGCGTTTTCATTCTTTTTGTTTACTCCTGCCGCCGTGTTGACTCCGCTAATGGTCGATCGAAGTTTCGCAGGGGGCGTTTGGGGGCTCACTGCCAATGAGTTGTTATGGACTTTTGGCTCGTTACTCGGCGGAATCTTCGTGTCCGTAAAGGGAGAATTCAAGGATAAGATCAGAACCATAGCCCTCTGCGTCTTTGCCTTCGGAGTCACTTTTGGCCTGTTGGGTCTGGCTGGGAATATGATCATATATCTGGCAATCATGGGTATTGCCGGCATCTTCATGCCCATCATCATCACAGCGGAAACGGTTTTGATTCAGGAAGTTGTAGAACCCGCGATGATGGGAAGAGTGTTTTCTATGATCCAGATCATCTCAGCCAGTGCCATGCCCATAGGGATAATATTCTTTGGTCCTTTGGCAGATGTTGTTTCGGTGGAATTGATACTTATCGTCAGCGGCGGCCTATTGGCTCTGGTCGGCATCATCTTCTGGTTGTGGACGAAACGGCTAAGAGGGTTGACTGCGGAGGTGGAGGAAAACATCCCTCCATTGAAGGCTATTTGACCATTTACCATGGCGCTATACATATAGATACGAAAGGTCAAATGAAATCCACCTCAATAAACGAGATAAAGGAGATAGAAATGGACTACCGGATTGATAATGCCGTAATGGCTGATGCAGAAAAGATCGCCGTAGTAAACTTGCAGAGCTGGCGTGAAACCTACCCTGGCATCATGCCCGATAGCATCCTGGACAATTTGAAACTTGAATCATTTGTTACCCACTGGGAAAAAGTGATAAGCGCTGAAGGCTGTCTCCTGGTAGTAAGGATGGGTGACCAGCTTATCGGATTTGCCGCCGGTGGCAAGAATCACCCCAGTGAAGGGTGTGAAACCAATGCTGCGAATGCCTGTGAATGTGAATTGGGTGCAATGTATCTCCTGGCAGATTACCATGGGAAAGGTATCGGCAAAGCGCTGTTTAAAGCCTTCTCCGCAGAAATGCGAGCCTCGGGATACCGCAGTATGGTAGTTTGGGTAGCCAGCGAGAATCCATCCTGTGATTTCTACCGAAACATGGGTGGAAAAGAGATTGATGCCAAAGTGACCATAGTATGCGGAATCTGCATCCCGGTGAAAGCATACTGCTATGAACTGATTTGAGCGGCATCATAGCCCCTAAAGGCAAGTGTAACGTTTTGATCTGCTTGCTGATAACTCTTTGTAATCCAGAAAAGTGGTTGACAGATGCCGGTGCCGGGAGTATGCGGGCATAAATATACAGAAGAGGAAGCTAACACATTATGATTCAAGCTTTAGAGTTATCAAGCTATCTAAGACTCGACAGAGTATTGGATTTGGTTCCCTGCACCAAGCAAGAACTGCTGGAACTCATGCTCACGATGCTTCTGCAAGATCCCGCCATCAAGGATCCTGTCGCAGTGCGGAAAGCTGTCCTGGAACGCGAAAACAAAGCCAATACCGCCATTGGACACTCGATAGCCATTCCCCATGGACGCTGCTCTGGAGTCGATGATTTCGTGGTGGCCTTCGCCAGAATCAAGGATGGCATGGATTATGGTAGCGACGATAAGGAAAAGGTGAAAATCGTCTTTATGATCGTGGCGTCGGACACCCAGGATAAAGAATATATCCGGCTGCTCTCCCGCTTGATGTTGCGCCTCAGAAATCCTGATTTTATCGAAGAGCTGATACAGGCCGCAGATTCAACGGCTATGTACAATCTCCTGAAAGTAACACGTTGATCAGCAGCAGTTTTGAATAGCACGCATATCCTTTCGTTCTTTGGCGTTGCCATGCTCTTTTCCATCCTAACCGGGAGAGGAGCTTCTTACATCAAGGTTCCCATCATCATCGGTTACATAATCACTGGAGCTTTGTTTGGACCTTCTATCCTGCACTATGTAGATAGTATTGAGCTGGCTCAGCTTGGCTTTATAAACGTCCTTACCCTAGCCCTAATCGGCTTCAACATCGGCAGTGAGTTACGCTTTCGCGATTTGCGCAAGATGGGGCGCAAGATAGTGATCATCGTGATCATGGAAGCCGGAATCGCGTTTTTGGTGACGGGTGTGGCCACTGCCATCGTGTTAAAAAGCATCCCCATGGGAATCATCTATGGCGCTCTGGCATGTGCTACAGCTCCGGCCGGAACAGTGGATGTGATCAGACAATACCAGGCAAAGGGAGAGCTTACTTCCACGCTATTTGCCGTGATGGGTCTGGATGATATCTTTGCCTTGATCTTGTATTCCCTGGCTGTGCCATTGGCGGGTATCATGCTGGGATCGCAGAACATCAGCGTGGAAGCGGCGATTCTGCATTCATTGTGGGATATCACGCTGGAATTAGTCCTTGGAGCTTCCTTTGGTTATCTCTTGGTACGGATAGGCAGATATCTGCACGATCAATCCCTCTTTCTGATTTACTCCCTGGGTAGCCTGTTTCTAATGTGTTCCCTGGCTGAGCTGTTTGCCATTTCCCCCATCCTGCTCTGTATGAGTGCGGCTATAGTGATGACCAATACCAACGGCATTATTACCAGAAAGTTCACAAACGCACTCACTCAGTGGTCACCACCGGTGTATCTGCTTTTCTTTGTCATGATCGGCACAAAGCTGGATTTTAGCATGATCAGGAGTTATGCCTGGCTGATCATAGTCTATATCGCCTTCCGAACTCTGGGGAAATACTACGGGGCACTGTGGGGTGGGAAGCTGGCCAAAGCCTCGGAAAAAGTAACCAAGAACCTTGGATTCACCCTGCTTTCTCAGGCAGGGGTAGCCATTGGACTTACTCTGGGAGCAGCAAAAGTGCTTGGCGATCTGGGGCTGGATTATCAAGCCAATCAGATTATCAGCGTGATGACCGCCACCACATTTTTGATCATGCTGGTGGGCCCAGTGCTGGTAAAGTATGGCCTGAAACGAGCCAATGAATTGAAAGTGAAGGACTAAGGAGCCACATAATGTACATGATTTTTCATCTCTACAACGATAAATATCTCGACGACGTAATCCTGGCTCTTGCAGAGGCAGGAATCTCAGAAACCATCGTGCTCAGTGGGGAAAGCCTGGGACAAAAGATGCTCTATGACATCCCGCTTTTTGTTAGTTTTCAGGATAGCGCGGCGATGCGAACAGGGTACGGCAATGTAATCATGGGCGAAGCGGATGAAGAAGATATCCTGTTCGCTCTGGAAGAATTGAAGAACTCTGGGCTTGACTTTCTGGAAAAGAAGCTGGCAATGATATATCTATTGCCGGTATCGAAGGTCATTCATTAACTTCCCAAAGATCAGGCCGTTGACCAAGTCTCAATCAGCCTGGAGGGCGGAGATTGACGACAAAGCCCACCAATCGAAAAGGCAGAGCCGAAGCTCTGCCTAATCAGGATGTCAAAACAAATAATTAGCTTATTTTTTGACAGCGTCTTTGAGTTTTTTGCCAGCTTTGAAAACGGGAACTTTACGTGCCGGGATTTTCAAAGGAGCTTTGGTTTTGGGATTGATGCCTTTACGAGCTTTGCGGTGTGCAACGCTGAAGGAGCCAAAACCAACCAAGGAAACCTTTCCGCCTTTCTTGAGGGTCATGGTGATGCCTTCAAGTACGGCAGCGAGAGCAAGACCAGCAGCCTTTTGGGTAATGCCGGTGTCGGACGCGATCTTTTTTACTA
>JAGOKK010000124.1 GCA_017994635.1 Candidatus Cloacimonadota bacterium
CAGGAAACTAAGCAAGCTAAAGAAGAGCTACGCCAAGATTGATCTTGATGACAGGAGCAATCCAGCCAACTGGATGGCGGGGATGATTCGCTATTGGAATGAACTGAGCTTCTTTTATCCTTACTTCGAGTACGATCTCTGCGATTGGGACAAGGAACTGGAGAAAAATCTTGCCCGCTTGTTGGAGTGCAAGGATATGGAGCAGTACAAGAGAGTGCTGCAGCTTCTGATGTCTCAGACTCGCGATGGACACGCAATCCTGAGTGATCCCATGAATAACTCGACTATGCCGGGTTTTAACGCGCGTCCTCTAGATGGGAAATGGGTCGTGACCAGGATCTGGGATACCTCATTGGGGATGGCGCCAGGCTCTGAGATCAGGACGATGAATGGGCGGGATTTTGCCCATCAGATGGATGAAATCCGGCCATATTTCCAGTATTCAAATCCCGAGAGTACAGATATCTGGCTGTTTAGCCGCTATTTCAAGACCTACCACGACAGTCTTGCCAGCTTTGAATTCATCACTCCTGATGGCCAGGCTGGTGAGTGTAATGCCGTACTCACAGAATACGAGGGCAGTCAGTTGGTGGTTCCCGACACCAAAACAGTCCGCTTCCCGAACGATATCATCTATGTGAACGGCAATCTGATTGATGAATCCGATCTGCAGGAATTGATGCCCGAATTGCAAGAGGCAAAAGGGATTATCCTGGATCTTAGATATTACCCCCGCATCGACACCACGCTGTTAAAACACCTGCTCAGCGAGCCGGATTCGCTTTCCAACTGTTTGATCAAGCGTTATCTGCGTCCTCATCAGGAATTGCCCCGCATCAAGGAGAATGAGCTTCTTTGGGCTATGATGCCAGAAGAACCACATATATCGGCGAGGGTTGTAGCCCTCTCCAGCCGCTACAGTCAGAGCTATTGTGAGTCCTATCTGGCAGAATTGCAGCATAATAAGCTGGCCACGATCGTGGGGAATCCTACTGCTGCAGCCAATGGCAATGTGATCAGAACTCCCTTGCCGGGAGGGCTAACGGTTTTCTGGACCGGTATGCTGGTCACCAATCCCGATAAAAGCAGGTTTCATGGTGTCGGCATCATCCCCGATGTATTGGTAAGTCCTACTCTGGAGGATTACATTCTAGGACGTGATCCCGAACTGGATGCTGCGCTGCAAATCCTCGGTGAGTGACCTGCCTTTCCCCTTCCCAGCTATTTATCAAACACTAATCAAGCCCTTATCAAACCTCAATAAAAAGCACTTGATAAGGGCTTGCTCATGTATCGATAAAAGCCATCAAGGGAGGCGTTACATGGGACTACTTCAGATAAATCAGCTTGCGATTGACGCTTTGTTTCCCACTTTGCAGCCTTACGATATAGCAGCCGTTGGATACCGGCTGGCCATTGTCATCGCTGCCGTCCCAACTCAGTTCGTGATTTCCGGCTTGCTTTTCATCCGAACTCAGAGTTTTCACCTTTTGGCCTTTCAGATTGTAAATGCTCAGCTTTACAGGAGCGGGATTCTTCAGCGAAAATGCCAGTTTTGCCATGCTTCTGGCAGGATTGGGGTAGCAGGAGAGCTGAAGGCTGGCGGGCACCAATAGTTCGTCTCCATTGCCGACCGTAGGATCCTGCAGCAATAGGCTCATGGATGCAGCTCCCAGCATGCCCCTGGCCAGGGCGTCAGTCCAGGGACGGTCGGGTTCGGTTAACCAAGTATGGCCGCAAATGGAGTTTTCATCAAAGAGGATGTTCTGATACTGGTAGCAATCCAGGATAAAGGCAATCTGCCCGGAAATTCTGGTGCTGTCTGCAACCTCGTAAGTGAAATCCTGTTCATAAGCTTGGTTGTAAATATCTCCCAGGTCGATCAGGGTTTGCTCGGTCATCGCGCCATTAGCCATACGATTGATCCGGGCACTGAACTTTCCCAGCATCGTTGGCTGACCCCAAGGATCGGGAACAGCATTGAAACGGATGGCTTTGAGCAGGTATTCCTGCGGCCCCAGATCAAAATCCACGGCAACCGAGATCGGTACGGCTCCCCGGCCAAATTCGCTCCACACTGGAGCAGCAGTTTGCCAGCTAAACCAGTTTTCATCTTCGGGATCGATCAGGTAGATCAGAATATCCCGGGTGGTCTGTAACCCATTTACAGCATAGGCCACCACAGAGAGCACATGTGAGCCCAAGGGCAATCCTGAAACATCAATAACCGCAGTATAAGGCTCAGCAGTGAGGTTGGAAACCGGAATGCCATTTACCAGGATTTCCACTTGACTAAGCGTGCTATTGGGAGCGCTGACCTGAGCCGACACTTCGATGGTGGAATTGGCCAAAATCGAACCGCTGGCAGGGCTGATGGAACTGATCACGGGAGGCAGGGGATCAGTGCTGGGGGATAGGGTAAAGGTGATCGTATCGCCGGCGTAGCCGATGCTATTGATGTTTATCTCAAAGGAACTGCCGTTGCTGAGAAAGGAGTGGGGATTGGTGTGGGCATTGAATTCTGTGTGACACACCTCCGCGCTGAAGGCGGCATCGAAGATCTGACCATTTATGGTGTTGCTGCCATTGGGACGGTAGATGTACACTTCGTCTGGTGGACCCTCAGAATTCCCATCAAGGTAGGATTGAATTCTGTAGATCAGCAGTCCCGAGCCGGGAAGCTCTGCTTCATAGATATCGCTGCCGCGTTTGCGGTATTCCAGCACCAAATATTGGTTGTAGCTACCTGGGATTGCGACCTTGTAAACGTTATTATCCGGACTGGTAACAGGATGCAATGTATAAGTATTACCTGGTGTGGCAACCGGCAAGCTGCTCAGCCAACCGCCATACTTGTACTTCATATACATACCCATGTGTCCGCCGCCGCTTTCCATGATGTCCCAACATCCGGCGGGTGTAACTCCATTGAAGGTATAGTGATAAAGGTCAGGAGCACCTACGCTGTGAAACATTTCGTGGCACAGAGTGCGAACGCTATTCTGGTCTTCCGGCTGGAAGGTAAAATCCCACACCTGTTTGCCATTGATGTAGGCATCGGTATAATATAGAACCCAACGATGCGCCCACAAAAGATCCGCCCAGGCAGTGTGAGGTCCACGGATGATGAAACAGACATTATCAACTTGGTTGTCGTTGTCCGCGTCAATATTCAGAGAACTGGGAACCTGCTGTGCGATACTGCTAATCGCAGCGGCCAGCATGGTTTGTTCGCGCAGGTCTCCTTCATCGCTGTTTGAATAGCCATCAGGATTGGTCAGAGCGTTGAAGGGCATGAAGTAGCTGCGGGGATGGCTGTCCTGATAGGAGAGATTGATCTCGGGTTCGCAAATGGGGAAATGATGTGTATCGTAGTCTAGCTGATCATAGCTAACTTTATGAAAATAAGTCTTTAGGCTATTGACACTATCGCCTACGGCATTGAAGCGGGCATCGTAAAACGAGCGGGGTAGCTCAAATTCTGTCTGATCAGCAAAGCGGATAAAGACGTTCAGGTTATTCACTGTACCGGTATTGGGCGCACGATCGCTACGCCTCTCAGGAGCCTGCATAAGGGCTCTTTTGGCTTCGTAAGCGGCTTTGGAGATGTTTATCCGTTTCGAAACTCCCAAGCTGGCAGGATCGATCGATCCAACCCGATGGGCGGAGGGGACAGGTTCGCCGCCGCTGAGCATGGCGTAGTAATAGTAACCGTCAGTAGGGCTTTGGATGATCGTGTAGCCTCGCGCGTCGTGCAGATAGTTCGCATATTCGTCGCCGCTGGCAAACAGACTCAGCAGGCTGCCATCGGGCTGACTCACCTGCGAGGGAATATCTTCCAGATAGGCTGCGAAAATGGCCCATGGAAGCACTAATAGAGTAACAATCAGGATATATTTCATTACTATCCTCCCTGATAGTGTTGAGTCCCAAATGTTGGTGTAAATTCCCAACTCATTGTTTCTCAGGTTGTTTGAGGGCATCTGATATCCCTCGTTACTCACAATCTATGTAAGGCCGTACGACCAATTGCATTGTTTTCATCATGTTGATCCAAGTCAAGTTCTTTTTCATAAATAATCTACCTTGCTGCGACGGGCTGGAGCCCTGCGGAGGAGGCGTAGCCGACGGAGCAGGGCTCCAGCCCGTCGCGCGTTGCTTCAAATGGTATGGGCTTTTTCATGGTGTCTTTGATTCTTTCCATTGGTTCTGAAAGATACAGTTTCCCGCTTATCCAGTCTTCGGAATAGCCTTGCAGGATCGCACCAAATAGCCGAAGGCAACTCTTATCGTCAGGGAATATCCGGATGCATTTCTCTCTCAAGTCTGAGCTCCTCATTCAAGCGCTCCAGCGAATTGGTACACTTGATTCTGCTCCAATGTGCTGCAGGGAAATCAAGATAGACCGATATCTCATGGTAAGTGCTATCCAGCCAATCCAATAGATTGTCCTTGCCCTTAGACTGGGCTGC
>JAGOKK010000125.1 GCA_017994635.1 Candidatus Cloacimonadota bacterium
ATGACTATGCCATGCGTCAGGAAATGGTTACCAATGACGCTTTCAGCTCCGCACTGCAGATGCTCAGCTCCGCCACGCACCTCACAAATCTCTCTCTGGATCAATATCTGGATATCTTCAATCTTATCAAAGACAGCGTAAACGAGATCATCAGCGAATACTTCTATCGCTTCTATGACAAGGGTTTAAACCAGCTAAAGCAGGAGCATCGCTCCAAAGAAGCCATGGAGAAATTTGCCGAGGAATTCTATCGCAATTTGCTTTCCGGTTCGTTCATCGTGCAAGGCCTGGATAGTTTCGTTACCCAGATTCTGCAAACCCTTTCGGAGATGAAGAATCTCTTTTCGCCAGCGGATATTCCCCGCGTGATGTCCTACGATCCGGACAAGCTTTTCTTCCATCTCAGTTCGCGCAATTCCCGCATCGAGAATCAGGTATTGCTGGGCTCCAAGGCCTATTTCCTGAAGCGCATGTATCAGTATGAATTCCCCATCCCGCCAGGCTTTGTGATGACCACCGAGCTATTCCGCAATCGCCAGATCATCAATACCCATCCGGAGATTTCCAGTGAGTTCGATGCTCTTTTGCAGCAAAATCTTACCAAGCTGGAACATAGCACCGGCCTGATCTTTGGCGATCCTCAAAAGCCGCTATTAATCTCCGTGCGCTCCGGAGCGCCGATGAGCCTTCCGGGAGCAATGGATACCTTCCTTAATATCGGCATGAATGACGACATCACGCAAAGGCTTTCGCAGCGCCCCAATTACGGCTGGACGGCTTGGGACTGCTATCGCCGGCTCATCCAGAGCTGGGGCATGGCGTTCGGGATCAATCGCGATCTCTTTGACGAGGTGATCATCCGTTACAAGAAGAAATACGGCGTGAAGCAGAAAACCCAATTCACTCCGGAGCAAATGCAGATGATGATCACCGATTACAAGGAAGTGCTTTCCCGCTTCGGCATTGCCCTGGAGCAGGATCCCTTTTCCCAGCTATACAAATCCATCTCGCATGTTTTGGATAGCTGGAACACCGAACGTGCCATCTCCTACCGCAAGAAACTTCACATCGCCGATGAATGGGGTACGGCCGTGATCGTGCAGAAGATGGTGCTGGGAAATATCTCTCTGGATTCGGGAACGGGCGTCCTTTTCACCCATGCCCCCTGGAATCAGCAGCCCGGGATCTGCTTGAATGGCGATTTCACGCTGTGCAGTCAGGGAGAAGACGTGGTAGCCGGATTGGTGCATCCTCTGCCTATCTCCGAAGCGCAGCGCTTGCAGAATGCTTCTGAGGCGGAGATATCCTTGGAAAAGGACTTTCCTGCCATATACGCCAGACTTCTGCGCGATGTAAGCCAATTGATCGTGGATAAAAATTACCCCCATCAGGAAGTGGAATTCACCTTCGAAGGTTCCCATGAAGACCAGCTTTACATTCTGCAAACCCGCAACCAGGTGATCCACAAAGCTCCGGAATATCAGGTGCTGGGAACCCTGAATGCCCTCACCAGGCGTATCGGCACCGGCATCGGCATTGGCAAGGGAGCGCTGAATGGCATCATCGTGATTTCCAAAGCAGACATCGCCAAATACGCAAACAGCGGAGCTGCCCTCATTCTGGTGAGGCCGGATACCGTGCCCGATGACATGGAGCTGCTCTTTGAGTGTCAGGGCTTGCTAACTTCACGTGGCGGGGTAACTTCGCACGCTGCGGTAACTGCCACCAGGCTGGGACTGATCGGCATTGTGAATTGCAAAGACCTCGTGGTGGATGAAACTAATTCCACCTGCACCATCGGCGCAAAGAGCTTTGTAGCGGGGGACAAGATCACTTTGGACGCCACCAGCGGCAACATCTATCCGGGATTTCAAAAACTGCAAAGTGTACATAGTTTAAAATAAAATACAAGGAGACCAGACACATGAATCTGAGCTTAAGAAGCAAGAGACTACTGGGTATCAACGGACTGGGCAGGATCGGCAAATTGTTGCTGTGGAACCAGATCCACCTGCGGCATTTTGAAGGCATCGTGGTGAATTGTGGCCGCGAAATCGGCAAAGAGCTGGACGATCTGCTCCAGGTGATCGAAACGGACAGCACCTACGGTTCCCTCCACAAGTTTCTTTTCGGGATGGTGGGACGCAAGGCGGAGATCAAGATTTTGGATAAGGATACTCCCATTCTGGAAATAGAAGGCATACCTATCAAAATTCTGCGTAACGCCCGCGATCCCAAGGATATCAATTGGCTGAATGAAGGCGTGCGGATAGTTGTGGACTGCACCGGCACTTTCCTGGATCCCACCCTCACCGTGGAATCGGGCAAGCCCTGTTTGCGTGGACACCTGGAAGCGGGAGCCCTGAAGGTTATTTGCAGCGCGCCCTTTAAAGTGAAATCGGGCATCAACAACGCTACAGATGCCAAGACGATGATCTATGGCATCAATCACCTGGATTTCAATCCCCGCGAGCATCATATCATCTCCGCTGCATCCTGCACTACCACAGGCCTGGCGCACATGATCAAACCGCTTCTGGAAAATGCGGAAACTTCCCGCATCGTTACTGCTTCCATGAGCACCATCCATGCCTCCACCAATACCCAATCCATTCTGGATAGCGTTCCCAAGGCAGCAGCCACGGATCTGCGCAAATCCCGCAGCGTATTGAATAACATCATCTTATCCACCACCGGAGTTACTAAGGCCCTGGAACTGGTATTGCCCCAGATCAAGCACATCGGCTTCATGGCGGATAGCGTGCGCATCCCCACCAGCACCGTATCGCTGATCAATCTGAATGTTACTTTCCACACCCGGATGGACGATCTGGGAGAGCCCAGCATCAGCCGCAAAGTGATCAATGACATCTATAAAACAGCCTCCCTGGGAGCCCAGAAAGACCTGCTGATCTATACCGAACGGCAAAATGTGTCCGCCGACCTGATTGGTTCCCTGGCCGCAGTTACCATCGAAGCTCACGAAACTCATACCCGCACCGGCTTCATCGATATCCCTCCCGAAGCCTTGGGAGCTTCTTACAAAGGCGAAACAGTGCAAATGCCGGTTACCCATGCCAAGATTTTCGGCTGGTATGATAACGAACTTGGCTCCTATGTGAATTGCCTCTCCAAACTCTGTAACCATATAGAAAGCAACACGATGTAATGATTCAACCCAATTAATGCGATTGGAGTTCATGAGGCCAAAATAACTTCTTGCTTATATTGAACTTATTCGGCCTCATGGACTTCAAATGCATGTAGCTACCTGTAAACGGGCATGAAGTCCAGGCCGCCCATAAGATTTATAAATAGATATAGTAAGTTTAGGCGGCTTGAACTCCATTGCCTCGAGCTTAGCTCTAATAAAGGCTATTCCATGCGACGCCCATGCGACGCCCATGCATTTGCCCGGTGATCACCTGGGCATCGCGCGGGAAAGCTATATGTATCAATACGATATGTGATTAGTGCTTCAGATGCTTACTCCAAAGAGTCTCCCGGAGCGAGGATAATCGCCTCATATCCCTCTTCCGCCAGCAGGTTTTTAAACTCCTGGGGATCTGCTTTGATCACCTCAAAGGTATTGTAGTGCATAGGGATGGCGCACTGAGGATGTATCATCTTTACCGCTTGAACGGCATCGCCGATATCCATGGTATAGTTACCGCCGATGGGCACCAGCAGATAGTCGATGGCGTTCATCTCGCCGATCAGTTTCATATCCCCAAAAAGCCCCGTATCTCCACAGTGGTATATGCATTTAGCATCTATATTCAGCACTATTCCCGCAGCTAAACCGGCGTAAAGCCCATCGGGAGTCATAGATCCATGCAGGGCTTGCACCAGTTTCACGCGGCCAAAGGGAAAATTGAACGCCCCGCCAATCTGCATGGCATGGGTTTTATAGCCCTTTTTGGCAAGGTAATTTGCCAGTTCGCTAACGCAGATGAAGGTGGTATGTCCCATTTTGGCAATCTTCAGCGCGTCGCCCACGTGGTCGCCATGGGCATGGGTAAGAATAATGTAATCGGCGGTTATTGCGGCGGATTTGATCGGTGCCAGGGGATTATTATCCAGATAAGGATCGATGATAATCACGGTGTTATCGTCAGTTACTATCCGAAAAGCGGAGTGTCCCAGAAACTGCAGTGTCATGCTTGTTACCTCATTTTTAGGATTCATAATACAAAGATAAGCTAAGCTATTTTGCCTTTCGCGCCAGGGTAGGACTGCGCCTCAGGCCTGCTCTGCGCCCCATGGAGAGTGCTAAGTGGCGAATTATATTGACAGAAGTAAAAGGTTTGGAAAAGATGCGCTTATGAATAAAAGAGTAATAAAACCAAGTCCCGCAGAGCTTCGCAAGATATGGCTGCGAAAGAAT
>JAGOKK010000031.1:0-3034 GCA_017994635.1 Candidatus Cloacimonadota bacterium
GACAGGACTTCCTGCATCTTTTTGCCTACGTTGATCTCGCCAACCTTAGTTCGGTGTACCTTCACCCCGAATCTCGCGGCGATATCGTCGGATAGCATGGAAGTGGATAGATTCACCACAATGTCGCCTTTCTCTTTGGGCAATACAAAGAGCTGACATAGTACTACACTGAGTTCTTCGCCGATGCATTTGGCCCGGTCGGAAACGATGGATAGCCGATCCACATCGGGATCAGTGGCAAAGCCAATATCGGCTTTATGTAAGGCCACGGCTTCTTCAAGCTGCACCAGGTTTTGATTCAGTGGCTCCGCAGGATGGGCAAAAAACCCCGTGGGAGCGTCGTTGATGTTGATCACTTCGCAGCCCAGAGCTTCCAGCAGCAGAGGGGAGATCAAACCGCCGGCTCCATTCACTGAATCCAGTACGACCCTGTACTTCTTGCTGCGGATTTTAGCGATATCCAGATAGGGAATCTCAAGGATTTTATCGATATGACGCTGGATGGCGTCATGATCCTGCTGCAGAGTTCCGATGCTTTGCCAATCGGCCCAACTTATCTCATCATTCACCGATGCCAGAAACTCCGCGGCCTTTTGGGGTGCCAGAAACATACCGTCGGCATCCACAAATTTCATGGCGTTCCACTGGGGGGGATTGTGCGAGGCTGTGATGGCGATGCCGCCGATGCTATCGCTTTCCTGCACGGCCAGAAGCACCGTGGGCGTGGATACAATGCCCAGATCCACTACATCAAGTCCCACGCTGAGCAATGAGGATACGATGCAGTTTAGCATTGCGACCCCTGTGGTCCGGCTATCCCTGCCCACCATAATCTTGCCCTTGCCATGAGCTTTCTTTTGATAGGCTCCAAATGCCGAGCTGTATTGCTGAACGATTGTGGGGGTCAGCGTATCCCCAAAGATGCCTCTCACTCCGCTAACGCTTGCCATTAACTTACTCATATTTACTCCTTGATAAAGAATAAGGGATGCTAGCTGGTCAAAGCTGAGCATCCCTCGATATATTGACCGGATGGGGGATAAAAAAACCCCAGTTTTCCGGATTAGTTACATGCCAAACTCAGCGCGGTTATCCACGATCTTGGCGTCTTTGCGCATTTGGGTAAACCAACGGTTCCAGGCGGCATTTTCCATGCGATCGCGGATGGTGGTCTGTTGAGCTTCATCCTTTTCAAAGGTGGCCAGATCAGGCTTAATGCGCTCAGTAGCCATCACGATGAAGCTACCCTGTTCAGAGTGGATCACCCCGCTTGTTTCACCGCTATTCAGCTTCAAAGCCGCTTCGGCAAAGGCATCGGACATCCCGATTCCGGGAACGCTGTTCCCTTTTTTGTAGCTGTTTACGTCATACACTTTCCAGCCTTCAGCTTCCGCTTTGGCAAAATACTGATCCTTGCTGTACTTGGTGGCGAATTCATCAGCCTTCGGCTTGATCTGGGCTATCTTCTTCTGCTTCTCCAGCTCGTACTTGATGCGCAGTTTCACCTTCTCAAACTCTTCATAATAGACCTTTTTGTTGTCGGTTTGCTGAGCGATGATGGAGCGGTTTTGCTGATCGCGGATGATGTCTGATACGCTCTTTGCCTTGGCTTTTATCATCCAGGAGAGCATCTGACGGTTCTGACCGACACCGGGGATATACTGTGCGTCATGCGCCACCCAATCGGTATCCATCACTTCCATTTCCAATTCTTTAGCTGCGGCTTCGATGCCTTTCTTATTGATTGTTTTCTGTGCTGCCAGCACCTTCTCTTCCAGCTTGGCACGGGTTGCATCGCTGGCTTCCACTTTGAAGAGGATGTGGCTGGCTTCAATCTGAGGCTTCGCGGCATCGGTGCTGACGATCTTGTCGCAACGGATCACATGCCAACCGAAACTGGTTTTCACAGGCTGAGATATTTCTCCTTCCTTCAGGGCGAAGGCCACTGCCTCAAACTCGGGTACCATCTGGCCTTTGCCAAATACACCCAGAGAACCGCCATTCTGACCTGAACCGGGATCTTCGGAATACTCAATTGCCAGAGTCTTGAAGTCCTCGCCATTGATGATGCGGGTGCGGATGTCGTTGGCGGCGCGTTTGGCTTCCTCATAATCCTTGTCCGAGGGTTTCTCTTCGAAAGCCAGGAACTTGGCGCGGGAACCGGGTCCTTTTTTGTATACTTCTTCTTTGTCGGCATCGTATTTGGCCTGAATTTCTTTATCGCTTACTTCTATGTTTGTAGCTGTGTTATAATCAAAAAAGAGGATCTTACCGGTTACAGTGTCGTTTTCTTTGATGAACTCAGCCTTCAGACTATCCAGAGTAATCCCGGAATCAGCTTTTATCTTGTCCTGCAATCTCTTGCGGGGCAGGTAACTGCGCACATATTCTTCCATCATCACAAAGAACTCAGGATTGTTTTTTAGCGCGGAGAGATACTTGCTCTTGTCGAATCTTCCATTGGTCTGCAGGGATTCATTCTGCATCAGTTCTTGCGGTGGATTGTTTTGCATCTCGGTGAGGATATCGCTTTCCTTCACTTTTATTTTGTGCTTCTTGATCTGCTTATTCCACAGGATTTCATCCACCAATTCCTGCCAGGCTTGGCCTTCCAGGGATCTGCGAGTATTTTCATCCAGAGGCTGGTTCGGATTCATTTCACTATAACGGGCGTACATTTCCTGGATCTTATTCTGATACATTTCCAGGGTGATCTTAGTGCCATCCACTTTCCCCAGATAGGGCTTAGGTGTGAAGATCTCCACGATACCAATGGCGCCCATGCCAAGGATGAAGATGATGGCCACGAAATAAATGATGACCTTCTGTTTCTTTCTCAGGTCTTCGAGCATTATATCCTCCACTTTGGGTCAATTTATTGTACTCAAGAGAACCACTTTTCCAATCTTGACATTTTATACAAGGTTTTTTTTCAGCGTGTAGGAGAGGTGGTAGCTAACATGCTATTATACAGCGGTTAACAATGTGCTATTGCTTGCCCCGTTCATTCTGCAACAGGGGGATCAGGAGATTA
>JAGOKK010000031.1:3134-13821 GCA_017994635.1 Candidatus Cloacimonadota bacterium
GTTTCTGTGATTTTTAAGAACTCGTAGGTCTCCATTGACATCTGATACAAATCTCTGCTGGCGGCGAAATAGGCAGTTTCTCCGTCTCGAGTAAACTCAAGTTGTGGCTTATTGAACATTACCAGATTATACGGCGTGATTGGAGTAATGCTAAGCGTATCCGTCTCTGATATCCACAGCCTTTCCCCATAGAAGATGATCCTATCGTCCTTGGTCATGTAGATATCCCAAAACCCGGTAGTGCCAAAGCTCAGGTCCACCTTCTTTATCATCCTGAATCCCGTCCCATCGGCATTGATGCTGCAAAGCCAAGGCTGTGCACTTGGATGCAAAGGCTCCGATGGGATACAAGATCCGAGGATCAGTAGTAAGCTCAAGGGCATTAAATAGTATAGGTATTTTTTCATGACCTCATCCTATTTGTTCGATTTGTTATAGTTTAAGAGCTGGTGCTTGCTTTCTTTCACCAAACCGTTGATGGCCTCAAAGAGCTCAGGATTATCCATGTACACTGCCATTAACTTAGCGGGCAGCCAGCTTTCTCCACCGACCATGAAAGCCGGGAGCTAGGATTGCAGACGTCTCGTCTGCAGAAGCAGCATAGCGGCTTACTATTCTCGGCCTGGGACCTCGCTCGACACGAGACGTGTCGAATCCTGGGACTTTCATGTAAACTCCTTGTTTTTTACCCCAAGACCAAGAATATTGTTCTTCCAAAATCTGTCAAGATCGATGTTTCAATGCTGGAGCGAGATATTGGGGACTGCGAGCAATGGCGCCCACTGTCAGCACGAACTCCACACGAACCCTTCTTGAACTCCTCCTGAATCCAGTTCAGGTGGGATTCAAGAGGAGTACTGGATAAATCCAGGTAACAAGAGGGGAGCGGGTCAGCTTAGAACAAATACGCAGGGCGACACAAAGCCACTTATAGGTGACATTATCATAGCTTACACCTGTGGGTGCTTTCCTGCAGTTCGACCTCCGGGCTTATGGAGACCTAATCAACATCTTCAATACTTGCATAAATATGATTGTTCAGTATAAACGAAGGCATAGCATCAAAGCAAGACGTGATCAATTGAAAACAAGACTGGATTATAGAAAATGGGGGAATGCTAACGCGATTTGTACTTGACAAAAAATCCCCCCTTATAAAAATGGCGAAACATATTGATCTCAGCCTTTGGGGCATTAGCTCAGCTGGGAGAGCGCATGACTGGCAGTCATGAGGTCAGCGGTTCGATCCCGCTATGCTCCACCAAATATAGATAAGCGGCTTGGCCACATGGTCGAGCCCTTTTCTTTTCTACCCAATATTTCTCTTGACCTATAAGGCTATGGTTTCCTTCTTGAACCTGTCTCCGACATGCCAAAGCTTACTAATTGTCTCACAAAGCGTAGGGTGCCGGACAAACGCAATAAGTGATTATATACAAACAAGAGGTATACAGTGACAAAGCATTACACGGAACTCGCAGAAAAGATAAACGGTCAGGCAGTTCTTGCCCGCGCTGCCATCTTGCAGATGACCACTCTCTCCGGCAGTGGACACCCCGGCGGATCGATGTCCTCCATCGATGTGCTGCTATCCATTTACAATACTATGCGGCATAATCCGGCAAATCCACTGTGGAATGAACGCGATCGCATGGTGGTATCCTGCGGGCATCTCTCCCCGGCTGTTTACAGTACTCTGGGACTGATGAATTACTTCTCTCTGGAAGACGCTATCAGCCAATTCCGCGTCTATGGCAGCATCTTTGAAGGTCATATCGAACGTGATGTCCCTGGCGTGGAATGGAGCACAGGAAATCTGGGACAGGGTCTTTCCGCCGCTGTTGGTTTTGCTATGGCCTCTCGCATCCACGGTATAGATAACTACACCTACGTATTGATGGGGGATGGCGAACAGCAGAAGGGACAACTTTCTGAAGCCCGGCGCTTTGCAGCCAAGTACAAGCTGCACAAGATCATCGCCGTTGTGGACTACAACCAATTGCAGATCTCCGGCTCCATACATGATGTGATGCCCCAGAACATTCGCAAGAACTGGGAATCCGACGGCTGGCAGGTGCTGGAAGTGAATGGTCATGATGTATCCCTGATCCTCAGTACATTGGACGCAGCCCGTCAGGCCGACGCTCCGGTGATGATTCTGGCACATACGGTGATGGGCAAAGGTGTGAGCTTTATGGAAAACAAGGCGAAGTATCACGGCTCCACCCTCAACGATGAACACTGCCTTAATGCACTTGGGGAACTGGATGTTCCTTCCAAACTCGATCAATATCGCAAAGCGCGGGAAGCATATCAGAAGAACAAGCCAGTACATGCCATCCATGAGTTTTCTCCCAAGTTTGATCTGCAGCCCGGAAAACCCATGCTCTATGCATCCGATAGCGACTGCCGCAGCGCCTGGGGTAATGCGATTGCCGATCTGGCTAAATACAACGAGAAGAGCCCCAATCCCATCGTGGTGGTGGATTGTGATCTCGCCGGCAGCGTCAAAACCCAGGATTTTCAGGCTGTAGCGCCGGAGCGATTCCTCCAGGTCGGGATCATGGAGCATCACGCTGCAGTAATGAGCGGAGCGATCTCCACCACGGGTGTTCAATGCTTCTGGGCGGATTTTGGCGTCTTTGGCATCGACGAAACCTACAATATGCAGCGGCTGAACGATGTTAACCACACCAATCTCAAAACTGTGCTTACTCACGTAGGAGTAGATGTGGGAGCGGATGGTAAGACGCATCAGTGCGTGGATTACATCTCTCTGGCGCGAAATCTTTTTGCCACTGGCATTATCTGTCCTGCCGATGCCAATCAAACCGATCGCGTGATTCGTTGGCTGATCGATAAACCCGGTAATTTCATTGTGGCCATGGGCAGATCCAAATTGCCCATTCTGCGCGATACCGAAGCCAATCCTTATTACGATCTGGAGTACTCCTTTGAATATGGCAAAGCGGATGTGCTGCGCGAGGGCAATCACGGCAGTGTATTTGTCTGTGGAACCCCAGCGGGACGCGTCCTCAAGGCAATCGACCAATTGCGGGAAGAGGGAACTTATCTGCAATTGATCTATGTGTCCTGTCCGCTCAGCATCGATCCCGCGCTAATCTCCGAGGCTGCAAAGCGCGGTCCCATCTTCAGTGTGGAAGATCATTCGGTGAACGGAGGATTGGGCAGCAGCATCGCCGAAGTAATTGCCGAGGCGGGACTTGGGGCCAAACTGATCAAGATCGGCGTGGAGGATTATCCTCGCTCCGGCGATAGTGAAGAACTCTTTACTGCATTGGGGATGAATAGCACCGCGCTCTGCGAACGCTTCCGCAAAGGCATATAAATGTTGACAGATTACCTGAGCCATACAGACTGGGCGCAAGGAGATATATATGAGAGTATTGTTGTTTTCTTGTCTGTTTGCCCTGGTCTGTATGCCGCTCATGGCTGGCTATTACGGTTATCAAGACCACGACTATCTTAGTTTTCTTAGCGCCAATGATTATAGCATCTTGAATGATGAACCCAAGGTCGAAAACGCCCTTAAGACTTTCTCCACGCGTAATAAAGCTGCCCTAAATCTGAAGTATGTCGGCTTTTCAGCGGAGTTTTTCCTGGCCAATTCCTCAAGTGGACCAGGGGAGTTTGAGCAAAGCTTTGACAATAAACGCTTCGGAATTGGGGGTGGTCTGCCTGATCCGGATTTCTTGAGGCTGTATGCCACATATTACTGGGATGAACGTACCTTCGAAGGTTCTGGTGAAAAATTAGAAGAAGAATGGCTGTTTTTGGAGGCATCAAAGCGTTTCTACAGCCCAAACATGAGTTCTGAACTATCCCTCAGCTATTCTAATTATGGCGAATTAAGATCTTCTCTTTTGCTTGAAATGTCTCAAGACTTGTTCGGTATTCCGCACAATTGCCGCGAGGAACGGATGGGTAAGCTACTTGAGGTCAATGCCTTCGTGACCAGTGTAACCGATGAACTGCAGGAACCGGTTAGCGGCATGGGCATCGCTCCCGAAGATTACCCCCTGCTGCTGGTGGATAAAGCGGCAATCGCTCTTTACCTTGGCTATAACCATAGCGACTATAGATGGGGCGATGGTGTGGAGATTTTTGAGTTTGAGCACATTAAAAGAGATGGATTAACCGTGAAACTACCGATGAATTGGGGCCGCTACTTTGGTCTGGATCTGGCTTATCACTATTCCTCGGACAATAGCTTCTATAAAGAAAAGGCTCATATCTTCGACCTAACCATGCGTCCGGTGGCTGTGTCCTCCGGTGGATTGAATCTCTCCCTGCTCGCAAATGGTCGTTACAGCAAACTAGATGATAAGCTCATCGCTTATGAGGAATACTATTACCTGAACCTTGGTGCAATTTTTTCCCTGAATGTAAGGAATCACCTGGGGTTCTATGCCCGCTATCTGAATTACAACGATTGGGATCTGGCGAATGACGCCAGCGATATTGAGAATACCAACCATGGATTAGACTTGGGTTTGGTACTCAGATACTGAAGCCGTCCTGATCCCTGATAGTCACGCGCGGATAACACCACTCACGCTGCGCAACAGCCCATCCCGAGCTGCAGGCACCCTTCTCGCTATGCAGCAGCCTATTTCATCATCGTTATCCGCCTGAAGCGTGGAGTTCGTGGTGGATAAACAGTGCAGATAAAGCATTGACAAAATCAGGTACTTTACAGGGAATGATTTTAAGGCTTTACCTAAGCCCCGGGGAGACTAAGATAATGAATATAATAAACCAGAAAACAGGCTGGATAGAGGTGATTTGCGGCTCCATGTTCAGTGGTAAAACCGAGGAACTGATCCGCAGGATTCGCCGTGCGGAGTACGCTAAACAGAAAGTATTGGTATTCAAACCGGCTATCGACGATCGCTACGATGCCAATAACATCGTATCCCATTCTCAGATGCAAGCTCCATCGATTCCGATCAATCAAGCTTCGGAAATATACAGCCATCTACAGGATGACACTCAGATCGTTGCCATCGATGAAGCACAGTTCTTTGATGAATCCGTTGTGGGCATCTGTAATGATCTGGCGGATCAGGGATACAGGGTGATTGTCGCCGGTCTGGATCAGGATTACAAAGGTGAGCCGTTTGGCAGCATGCCTCAGCTTCTGGCAATTGCTGAATACGTAACCAAGAACCTGGCGATCTGCATGATCTGCGGAAATCCGGCGAATCGTACGCAACGCACGGTACACAAAGGAGAACAGATTTTGGTGGGTTCCACCGATGCCTATGAAGCCCGTTGTCGCAATTGTCACGAGGTACTGGACTAAATGTATTCACCCAGTTATCTGATCATCAAGACTTTGATCAACGCGCTGAATATCTATAACATCCTGATTTTCGCCCGCGTGATACTATCCTGGATCATTCAGGATCCTCACAATCCCATTTATCGCTTTTTACACAGCATCACCGAGCCTGTCCTGGGTCCCCTACGCCGGATCATTCCTTCCGGCATGCTTGATTTTTCGCCCATAGTGGCATATTTTCTGGTCAGGATCCTGGCCGATGTTTTGCAAAGTTTATTATAGGAGAGGAGGAATAGCTCAATGCCGTTATTTCCTTTAGATATCAGACATCAAGAGTTTTCGTCCCAGATGTTTGGCTACAGCAAAAAAGAGGTACGCGCCTTTTTGGAACAGGTGGCCGGCGATCTGGAAGACATTCTGGCAAAACAAGAACGAGAGCTTGCCCGCAGAGAGCAGATGCAGTATGAAGTGAAGCAGGAAGCGGTTAGTGCATCCTCGGCTGTGGAAGATTTGAAGCGCCGCGAGGAGTTGATCAGCCGCACTCTGGTTTTTGCCGAAAAGACCAAGGCAGACATCATCGCCAATGCCCGCAAAGAAGCTGAAAACATCATCCATGAAGCGGAACTGAAGGCCAAGCGAGCCATCAATGAAGCCAAACAGCATCTCAGCGTATTGGAGCATCAGTACCTGGCCATCAAAGAACAAAAACGTCAGTTCCTCATGCAATTCAGGGTGGAGCTGCAAAGCTTCCAGGATCGCATCAGCAAGGATCCACTGCTAAGCAAAGATACCGAACAGCTGATGGATGGGGAGTTTAAACAGATAAAGGAAGAAATCGTACAGCGTCAGGAAGGCAATCAATGAGTTATAGGGATACCGCAAAGTGGCTCTCAGCCAAGCTCCGCGGGCAGATCGATACTGCCATAATCCTCGGCACCGGGCTCAGCGACATGGCGGAGGCTTTCCCTCAGCTCGATAAAATCCCCTATTCTGATATTCCCGGTTTTGTCCAAAGCACGGCACCATCCCACAAAGGTAATCTGCTTCTCGCCGAGGTAGCGGGAAGGACTGTACTCTTTTTGCAGGGTCGGTTTCACTATTATGAGGGGCATAGCATCGCCCAAGTGATATTTCCCACGCGGGTTCTGGCTGCTATGGGCGTGAAAACACTCATCGTTACCAATGCCGCGGGGAGTTTACGCAAAGCATTGCCTCCCGGCAGCATAGTGCAAATCACGGATCACATAAACTTCATGGGGATCAATCCCCTGGTGGGGGCCAATGATGACGCCCTGGGTGAGCGCTTTCCTTCCATGAACCAGCTTTATGATTCCGAATATGGGGCCAGATGTGATGCCATTGCAGCCCGTCATGGGATTCAGACTCATAAAGGGATCTATATCGGGGTTAGTGGCCCCAGCCTGGAAACAAGGGCGGAATGTGCCGCATTTGCCACTTGGGGCGCCGATCTGGTGGGGATGTCCACAGTCCCGGAAGTTCTGGCCGCGCGTCATGCCGGGATCAGGGTACTGGCATATTCCATTGTGACGAATTACAGCAATCTCTTCCATGAAGAAGCTCATTCTCAGGACGAGATACGCCATCATGCCGGCATTGCGGGACGCCAGTTACAGACCATTCTCAGCGATTTCATTGCCACGCTGTGACTTTTTTATTGACAGCAGAAGCCTTTTGGAATTGGGTGAGATACCTTAAGAATCAAGTGTCCAGACGAGGAGAATGACATGGCTATCAAGAAGCTATCGGCCGAGCGGCTGAAGTACTTTGAGGAACTTATCCGTAGGGAGCTTACGGAAAGCATGGCCTATATCGAAGGTATAAATAAAGAACAAAGCGTAGGCGCTCGCGAGAGCAGCGGAGACCTTTCTTCTTACGCTTATCATCAGGCGGATCAGGGTTCCGATACCAATCTGATGGAACACACTGTGATGATGATGGAGAGTGAACGCGAGAAGATCCGGCTCCTCAATGATGCCATGCGCCGCATTCAAGAAGGCACTTTTGGCATGTGTGAGATGTGTGGGGATCTGATCTCTGATAGTCGCCTGGAAATCCTTCCTTATGCCACTCTTTGCATTGATTGCAAGGAAAAGATGGAAGAGAAAAAGCGTAAACAGAGACGATGAGGGACACTGTGACCAAGCTAAACAAAGCCCCGGCTTATCTGCTGATGATGATCATCCTCTTTTCGGATCAGCTCACAAAAGTGCTGGTGCGGGTAAATATGGATATGTATCACAGTATCCCCGTGCTGGATAAAATCTTTGGCCAAACCTTTATGCTTACTCATGTTTACAATACCGGCGCGGCTTTCAGCATCGGTTTTTCCAGCGATCTGGTGAACCGGATCTTTTTCATTATCACCACCCTTATTGCGCTGGCAGTAATCATCTACTTGCTCTATCAAAGCACGCACCGCATTCAAGTGATCGCTTTTGGACTGGTGATGGGCGGTGCCTGTGGCAATCTGATTGATCGTGTCCTGTATGGCGGGGTAACCGATTTTGTAAATGTGGATTTCCCGGATTTTATCATGGAGCGCTTCCCGATCTTCAATATCGCCGATAGTGCCATATTTATCGCCGTGACTTTACTCATTATAGATATGCTTTTTATCAAGGATGCTCCCCCTGCCGTCGCAGCGGATGAGGAGCAAGAGCTTAGCCCGATTCAAACCGAGGAGATATAAATGAGAGGTATCATTTTAACCATTCTGGCCCTTAGTGTATCCATTGGCCTGATGGCACAGACTTTAAGCTGCAAGGACGTTCAACAGACCACAAATCCCAACGGTGATTCCATCTATAAAGACCAGGTAATAACCGTTCAGGGCATCGTTACTGCCGTAAAAAGCGGCACTGGCTTCTTCATTGGTGATGAAGAGGGTGGTGAGTGGAGCGGTCTCTACATTTTTCATGGTAACACCAGCAACAACGTGGCGGTTGGAGATTTTGTGGTACTTACCGGGCTCCTGGTGGAATACTATAACATGACCGAGCTTACCCAGGTAAGTTCCTACAGCATTATCAGCAGCAACAACGCGGTGCCCATCACTACGTTAACTACATCACAGCTCCCCTTCGGTGCGGCCACATCTGAAGTCTACGAGGGAGTCATGGTTCGTTTCAACGATGTACAGATAAAATCCACCATCGATAGCTATGGTCAGTTTAAGGTGGCTGATAGCAGTGGCGTACAAGCGATGATAGACGATCTCTTCTATCCACAGCCAGCATCTCAAATCGTGGTAGGCCAATGGTGGTACCAGATACAGGGAATAGTGGATTATCACTCTGCGGCTGGTTACAAAGTATCCCCCCGCAGCCCTCAGGACATGATTAAAACGGACGATATCACCAATTCTCAGATCAGGATTGGATCTGCCCCAAACGCCATCATCGGACAGATCAGCACCGTGGATGTCTATACCACCAAGCTGAATGCAAGCTGGGGCGTGCGTGAATACAGCATGACCATTCACATTGATCCCACCATGGTGATTTACCAGGGATATGACATAGAAGGTACCCTTACCAACGCCAATCCCACCATCAATGTATCCTCTGCCGGCGATCAGATCAGCATCCAATACGGAGCTCAGGAAGGTTTGGTAGCTCCCGGAGAGGCCTCCTTGATAAAGCTAAAGTTTGAACCTCTGAACTACGGAGATATTACGATCGATCTTACTGAATTTATGTACGATGATACTCCCATCACGTCTCTTGGAGATGGAAGGATTCAAGTGAGAATTGCCAAGAACATTGCATATCTGAATATCAGTCGCGATGGTAGCGGTAAGAATAGCTTTGACCCCTCGATGAACGAGAAGATCAAGATCGAGTATGGTACCAAGACCGGATTTCTTGCCCGCGCGTTGGTTCGCATCTATGACGCTCAGGGACGCCTTGTCGCCACTCCCGTACACCAGAATTTCACCAGTTCCACCGGCATCGAGAGCTATTTGTGGGATGGCAGGGATAGTAACATGGATCGGGTAAAACCGGGTCTTTATTATTGCCATCTGGAAGTCAGCAACCGGGAATCCGGCAAGAGATACGAAACTGTACAACCCATCGTAATCAAGTCACGCCTGTAATGAGGGAGAACAACATGAAGAAATTATTGATACTTAGCTTGATCCTGATCTCTGTCACCATGCTGAGCGCGGTGTTTGACGATTATCAACCCTCTGCCAGGGCTCGCGCCATGGGCGGAGCTTTCACCGGAGTGGCAAACGATGCAAACGCCTTGTTCTACAATCCTGCTGGTATTGCTGATAGCAGATATGAAGCCATGATCGGTTTTGCAAATCTGAATGGCGAAGCTTTCAGCGAGTTTAAAACCCTGGCTGCTGCAGCCGCTCTGCCAAACAAATGGGGAACCATTGGCTTCGGCGTCAGGATGCTCGATGTGGACTACGAAGGTGAAACTCTGATCAGCGAACAGACTTATACCTTATCGCACGGTATCACCTTGCAAAAGGATATTCACTCCACCATCAATCTCGGCTACTCGGTGAATTATTACAATCTGGCTTTCGAGGATGACGACAGTGACAATGCTTTCGGTATAGATCTGGGTGCAACGGCAGTACTGCATACCAGAACCAAACTTGGTTTCGCGGTTACCAATCTAACCCAGTCCAAAATGGGCTTTGAAAACCAGATTGATCTGCCTAGCAAACTTGCTCTGGGTGTTTCCTATCTGCCCTATGACAGAGTGACCACTACCATCGAAGTAAAAAAGGATTTTGCTTCCGAGACCGAATTTATGGGCGGAGTGGAAGCCCAGCTCTTTGATCCTTTGGCGATTCGTTTCGGCGTGCATCAAAACCCCGCCACTTACTCCGCGGGAGCTACCTTCAGCCTGGAAGGTGTCAGCCTGGATTACGCCTTTACCATGCACTCCGTTCTTGCCCCCACCCACTATCTAAACCTAAGTTACAAGTACTAGGAGTCAAGATGGCAGGTTCAGGTTTTAACCGCTTTATCCCCGCTTACATCCCTCTTGTCTTCGAACTGCTGAGACACTTTCGCCGCGATGTAAACCACAATGGGAACATCCGCAAAGTGGACAAAACTGCCGAGAAGATAGCTACTGTGGAACACATGATGGTGCGCTTGGAAAAGAAGATCCAGGTCAACCGCGAGACCTATGAGAAGATTGCCAATCGGATTCTGATCTGGTGCGCGATCAATTGTGCCCTGCTAATCGCCATTGCGGTGAAGATCTTCTTTTACTGAAGACAGATTGATTCAACCTTTCTTAACACAGGCGGTCGATTCGGGCCGCCTTTCTTTTGTTGGTTATGCGTTATGCGTTATGCGTTATGCGTTATGCGTTATGCGTTATGCGTTATGC